>NZ_ASZT02000160.1:0-11283 GCF_001006065.1 Sphingobacterium sp. IITKGP-BTPF85 | reverse complement strand
GTAAACCATATCCAATTCAGCCTCAAGAGATGATACTAGCACATTTGTTTTAATTTGTAAAATTATGTCAAGATCAGTACGGAAGACGAAAATATTTGGAATTACAAACGCAAAGACAGAGAAACAAGATAAGAGAAGATGGAATAGAACTTTTAGAAAAGTTTGTAGAAAATTAATTCGCCTTGAAAAAGAAGCTCCTGTTAAAATTCACAGTATCACTAATGTCTGGGATGGTGCAAAAGATGGAAAACGATATTTTAAAAATGCCCCAATAAAAGATATGCGAAAATAATCCGTCATACCGTAATCACGCAATTTTTTTATACAATATGTAGCACTAACTGTTGCACCCCCGTTTATTATGGTAACACTAGCGCAATGTGTATTTTTTAAATATAAGATTTAAGTTAACATATTATGAAAAAATACTTAAGATTACTAAGTTTAATAACTGTTGTTACTGCAGGAATTTTTGTGACCAGTTGCAGCAAAGATAAGGACGATCATCAACCTGTACCAGCAGCTTTGTTTACGATGGTAAATGGATATAGTGGAGCAAAGGCTGTACTGTATTATGCAGACCGAAATATCCTTCAAGATCCTAATTTTCCGCTGTTATATAAATCGCAGAGTAAAGTAGCCCTATATCCGGGATCACGCAAAATAACCGTTACTGCTGGAGAAGGTAATTTGATCGATAGTACGATTGTGGTTAAAGACAGTACCATTTATAGTTCTTTTCTTTACGGAAGTAAATTAAAGCCAGTACAGGCAATTACGACAGACCGCGTCAACAAAGAGATCAAAAAAACAGAATCTGGATTACGCTTTTTTAATCTCTCTGAAGGTAGTGATCAAGTAACGCTTCACATCGGAGATCAAGCAGCGCCTGCAGCATGGACCGACCGTGCTAAAGAAACACAGCAATCTGTCACTGCAAATGAAGGGTTTATCGCACAAAAAAGTGGCACTTTCACAGTAGTTGCTAAAAATAAAGCAGGTAAGACGCTCGCAACACGTGAGCAAATTAAATTAGCTGAAAATCACTATTATTCTTTTATTCTGGTCGGTGATCCAGCTCAGGACAGTCAATCCGTATATTTAGGGTTAGTAGAGCAACATGCAAATTAGTCAAATTTAATCTCATCTATTTTAAAAGCAAACAAAGCCCTTATTTAACCATAAGGGCTTTATTTTTAGAGTATAAAATTATAAGAGCTTCATATACGCCTCGTTTAAATCATATGCCGGATAAAAGCATCTGGACTATCCGCTTTATTCAAACTGGATGATAAAGAAAGTCTTTTTATAAAATAAATTTACATCGGAAGGAATGAAGCAATTGACTTGGCAATCAAAATATATACGTTGCTGTCTAAGATAGAACCTTCAAATTATTCAACCTTTATCGGACAAATGATTTGCTGGTCATTTATAATATTTAGGTCAAGTAGCTGCATCCAAATATTGCAGCGATTTCTCATTTAATAAAAAAGAAGATATGATAGCAGTAATATTTGAGGTAGTTCCAAAGAGGGAAAAAAGAAGAGTACCTGAACATAGCAAAGGCATTGAGGCCAGAGTTGGACAATATTCCGGGATTTATCTCCATAGAGCGGTTTCAAAGTCTTGTTGACCCCAAAAAAATTCTTTCGCTTTCGTTTTGGGAAAATGAAGAGAGTGTGAGAGAGTGGCGTAACCTGACGAATCATAGAAACGCACAGCAAGCAGGAAGAAGTTCGGTGTTTGACGATTACAGGTTGCGTGTAGCAGGCGTAATTAGGGATTATGGTATGACTCCAAGAGACGAAGCTCCTGCAGATAATATTTTTTAAGGTAACAAAAAAAACTGAAAATGATAACATACCAAATTGAAGACACAGTCGGAGCAGAGGAATTTAAAGAAGTATTAATAAATTCCACTCTAGGAGAGAGACGACCAGTCGATGAGCCTGAGAGAATAGCAGGAATGCTTAAGTACGCAAATCTTATTGCCACCGCAAGAGATTCTGGAAAATTGATAGGTGTAGCAAGGTCTTTGACTGATTTTGTTTACTGCACCTATCTCTCAGACTTAGCAGTCGATGAGAACTATCAAAAGATGGGAATCGGAAAAGAATTAATACGTCTTACAAAAGAACATAGCCCAAAAGCAAAACTTATTTTATTAGCAGCACCAAAAGCTGTGGGTTATTATCCTAAAATTGGTATGACCCAATGGGAACAATGCTACGTATTGGATAATGTTGAGGATTTAAAATAAGTTGTCAAAGGATAATGGAAAAGCCTGTAATAATTAGGGAAATGCAAAAGGCGGACATCCCCGAAGTATTAAGATTAATGGAAGCAATCGTTGTTTTTGAGGGGGACACAGATTTTAGTCTTACGGAAAATGATCTGTTGAAACGTGGTTTTGGCGATAGACCCGGGTTTGGGGCAATCGTTGCACAAGGAGAGAAGAACCAGCTCATAGGCATAGCAGTTCACTATAACATTCCTTTTATGCATAACCACAACCCCTCATTGATGCTCAAATGGCTGTACGTTGATACCAATCACAGAGGAAAAAGTGTAGGTCGAAAATTACTTAGTGGTCTTGCACAATATGCCATGAAACATGGATATAAAAAATTCAACTGGTTTGTACTCGGAAGTAATGTTGATGCCCAAAAATTCTATCAAAGCATTGGAGCAAGCCCTGATAATAAATGGATTCGCTGGACAATTACACCGCACAATATGGCACAACTGTCCCGAGAATAAATAACAGCTTTTTTATTTTCTGAAATCCATACCTGGATAGCCATATTCTGAAGGATGATTTTACTAAATCCGCTCATGTACATGCCGTAGAACTAGGGTTGAAAGAAGCTGTCTTTACAGATAACAGCAAATGCCATGGTATACAACAGTTATTAGAAATAAATTTCGGCTATCGGATCTTCAACAACCACTTTTGAGAAGAAAAGTAGGATAAGCGTATGTACGAAACTAAGATTATAGGGCTACCTAAGTACATCACTACCTCACCAGGAAAGATCTAATCCATATATTCTCTTTACCCTTGAACATGGTCGCGTATGGACTTTCATCAGCGACTGCCAGATACAAGAGAAAGTTAAGACTCTAACTTATTAGTAGAAAAAACAAATGAATACTTTAGTTTGTTTAATAATAAATATATTATCAATTAAAGTAACAATGAGCCGAAATATATCACTCCATACTGATCTTCAGATCGTAAAGAAAGCATTCCCTAAGTTGCGAGACGAGCTTAAGCCACTCGAATATGACTACCTTACTTTGAAAACGATCAGGTCATTACTTTTGCCGAATATCCCATTATTTATAAAGACAATGAAGGAGCGGAGTTATGATTACGTGAAATGGAGTGGTGAGTAGTAAACATATCCGGTCTCTTTGAACTTCGAAAAGTGCACGGATGGGACAAGAAAGTTCCCTATTTTATGGGAGACAAAAGAAAAGAAATCTTTTATAACCCAGGACGCTATCAATGATCAAACTTCCTCCTTTGGGACAAGATGACCTGATACAGCAAAACTTGTTTTAATTATATCAATAAGATTTTATGAAGTTTGTACCCTTGAGCCAACTCATACTTTTAGATTTAAAGCGGAGCGGTTACAACATTTTGACATCTAAAAATACAGTTGAAGACGAAAACCCAACATGGTATCCTTTAACTGTGGCTGATGTTAATGACTATTTGTTAAGCCTGGACTGTGAGGGGAGCATTTTTCCAATGCAAGAGTCTGCTCTATTAGTTATTGAAGATGCCCTTAATCATATAGATGAAGTGCAGCTGCAGGGCGAAGTATTTATTGAAATAAACCATTTACAAGAATTGCAGGATAAAATTAATTTTATGGCAAGCGATACACATGTATTTCCGACCGGGAATATTACGATTTTGCATTCGATCCAAAGCGGGTTCTCGTGCGTAATTATGCCTTGCGGACTGGCAATCATCTCCTATATTTAGCTTATATCAGCTTAAATTATAACAATCATCTTCTAGGTGAAATCAATGATCTTGAGGATCTTACCGTTTCGTTAATCTGCTTAGATCAAGACCAGGCTAGAGATTGGTTTAAGACATATGAGATTACTATGGTGCAATCAGATATCTCGATATATGACAAGGATGCTATTTTAACCGTTTTTTTACTTAAAAAGGATCTACAAATAACGATTCCTTTAGAAGATAAAGATGAGCTGATTTATAATCTGATGCATATAGAAGACCTGTTGCAAATTCGTGATCTATTTTGGATAGATCCGCGGATAGATTAATACTTCATTATTTTGTTTCGGAATTATTGTATATAATGTGTTTCGGTCAAATATCAATCTTCAGATGTTTTACTTGCAATTTTATAAAAAAGTTGTTTCTTTTCTCATTGTTTCGGTAATTTTTAAGTCTAAATTTAATAATTGTACTTTATGAAACATTTATTGATATATTTAGCACTTGTAAAATAAGTTGTATATGAGATTAAATGCTGTTCTATTGATTTTTTGTTCAAGTGTAATTTATGGATGTGGAGGTAACAACAACACCAAAACACCTTCAATAACGAATAAGCATGAGGAAAATAGAATTAATTTTGTGAATATTAAAGCAAAATATGCTCTAACCGATGAATTGAATATTCAGATTGAAGCACTAGAAGGAGTTCCGATTGATTCTGTTCAATATTCCATTAATGATAAACCTTGATCAACCGGGTTAGTACATGATATTGTTCAGTATAGCTTAAAAAACGAAAAGTTTGGAAAACAGGTTTTAAAAGCTAAGGTGTACAGAAAAAGCGAAATAGAAGATGTAGCTGTCAACTTCGATATTTTACCTTCAGAAGCACCGAGTAAGCTTAGCTATCAAGTTATAAATACTTATCCTCACGATATTAAAGCATTTACCCAGGGCCTTGAGTTTTATAAAGATAATTTAGTTGAGAGTACTGGCAACGGGACTACTGTAAGTGATAAACATGGTATCTCAAGTGTTCGAATCGTAAATCCCAAAACAGGACAAGTACTTAAAATAGCGGAACTGGATGAAACTATTTTTGGTGAAGGTGCTACCGTGCTGAATAATAAACTATATCAATTGACCTATAAAAATAATGAAGCTTATGTATATGATGTTAATACCTTAAAAAGAATAGGGCGGTTCCCATATTTTCAAAATATGGAAGGATGAGGCCTTACTAATGATGGGACAAACCTCTATATGACAGATGGGTCAGAAAAGATATATACCATTGATCCGAGTAATTTTAATAGAAGCAACGAAATCAACGTAGCATCAGATGAAGGACTAGTTACAGGTACAAATGAAATGGAATGGGTAAAAGGTAAGATATATGCAAATTTCTTTATGACCAATATGGTTGGCATTATTGAGCCAAAAACCGGCACTATTGAAGCGGTGCTGGATCTTTCAGAACTACGTCAAAAAGTAACCCAGCACATTGATCTTGATGTACTGAATGGTATTGCATATAATAAAAAGTCGGATACGTTCTTTATAACAGGAAAAAACTGGGATAAAATATTCGAAATTAAGATTGTGAATGAGATTATATAACCTGATTGCGTTTCTAAAGTAAATTTAAGCGAAGAGTATTCTCTTAAAAGAGCATTGTTTTTCTTTTTATTCGTTAATCATAAGTCTACCCAAATCACTATTTTCGTTTTTCTGTCTGATATGTTTTTTTCTAAACATTTCATAGATCAATTTGATGGCTACTCATATTCTACCATGGTTATTCTCTTATTCGTTTTTGCCGCTTCATTTCCCCACTCAGCTATAGAATGAAGTAAGGGAATAAGTGTTTTGCCAAAATCAGTCAGCTCGTATTCCACTTTTAAAGGTGGCTTGCTAGTATAAACGGTTCGGGTAATCAATCCGTCTGCTTCCATTTCTTTTAGTTGAAGACTCAACGTTCTTTCGGTTATAACATAACACGCTTTTCTCAGTTCGCTGTATCGTTTTTTTTCGATTAAATGAATGAGTATTGTGCTTTCCATTTTCCACCTATATACTTCATTGTGAGGCTGGTATTGCAAGGGTATTGCTTATCGTCTATATTATACATCAGTTACTATCAATTTTGACCGTTATTGCAAAGGTAAAACACTATACTTAGTTTTGCAACATTAAAAAGTATAGTTTAATCTAAATTTAAAAATGATGAGTTTTTTAGACCTTATGAAACGTAGATACGCAACCAAAAAGTATGATAATGTGAAAAAAGTTTCGGTAGAGCAAATTGAGGAACTGAAAGAGATAGTACGGTTAAGTCCGTCTTCCATTAACAGCCAACCTTGGAAATTTACATTTGTCACAAACGAAGTCGTAAAAAGGGAACTGGCTTCCAAATCATATATGAACGAAAATTCGATTAACGATGTTGGTCTTTTAGTTGTGTTCAGTGTAATGGACGATATTGAACATTTTGAGCAACGCAATATTTCCATTTTGCCTGAACTTTGGCGGACGGCTTTTTACGAACCAATTGTAAAGTCGAATGGTGATATAGCCACAAAATCATGGATGGAAAATCAGGTCTATCTTTCCTTGGGCTACTTTTTGAGTGCGTGTATCAGTATGGGATTGGATGCTACGCCGATGGAAGGTATTGACCGCAGTGCCTATAAAGGGATTTTAGCACAAGACGGTTTTTCTCCGCTATTCGCTGTTACGGTAGGTTATGCCGATAAAACTGATTGGGCTCACCCAACTATTTTACCAAAATCACGTTTTGAATTGGACGAAGTGGTGCAATCCATCTAAAAAGATGAATAAATACCTTTAGTTTGGTTTTCAAAATTGCGTTAGCACCTTTTACATCTGTTCACATTTAGGTTGTTCATTGGTAAAGGGTGCTTTTTTAAACCGTTTTAGTTTAAATTACGAGATCTGTTTTTGTAAGCATCCTATCAATCAGTTAAACGACTATCTAAACTCGAATGGTGTCTGGTTCGTTTTGTTTTTAAACAATTTGCTGAACGACTGCTGATAACGTTAACATTTTTTTAAATTCTTTGACAGATTCCGTTTCATAAGTACCTTTTAATGAAATGATCTTTGCATATCTCATCAAACCTTCATCCTGAATGGCAATAGAAGCCAACTTAGTCCCCAAAATACTTGGTTTAATGAAGATACTGTACCAATTTCCTGAGTTGACGAGTCTAATAGCTGTGGGTATATCATTGACTTCAATCGTAAATTTTGGACTTAACCCTTTTGCTGAAAAAGCCTTGTGAACGGTATGAGTCATATCATATCCCATTGTTGCAATAACCAAAGGAAGTTTGCAAATCTCTTCGAGGGAAATATTAGTTTTATAGGATACTTCTGTACCAGCTAATGCGGCCAATACCATTGGACAACTGAATAAACTTTTATAGCTAAAATAGGGGAATATTTCGGTTTCATGAAGAGCCAAAACAAAATCTACCTGAGCTTTTTGAAGCTTCTCATACAGACTGTGGGAAGGCTCATAGATAACTTTAATTTTTATTTGAGGAAATTTTTCTGCAAAATCTATTAAAGTTTCGACAAAGAAATCCTTAAGACCATAAGCAACACCTATGGTTATCGTGCCAACCTTTATCTTTTTTAAATCCTGGAGCATCAATTTTCCATCTTCGGCTTTTCTGACACTCTGTTCGGCATATTCAGTAAATAATCTTCCAGGTTCTGTTAGCGTTATCTGCTTACCAATGCGGTTAAAAAGAGACACATCCAATTCCGTCTCCAGTTGCTTGATTTGCTGTGATAATGTACTTTGGCTGATATTTAAGCGCTTTGCTGCTTCCGTAAAACTCAGTAATTCTTGTGCTTTAAGAAAATATTTAAGTTGTCTAAGTTCCATTTTACTTGTGTGATTTGCTTTTTCAAAGGTATAAAAAGTATCATTAATCCATCGAAAAAACCGATCGATTCGATCGAATAAAAGCGTTTTGCCGATTTGAAAAAAGAACGGAGATTTGTCATTATATGAAATCAGCATCTCAGTCTATAGAAAGTGGAAAGTTAAATTTTTTTAAAGTTCTGAATTTGGGCATAGCGCAAATCGTACTTTGGGGAGGTTCGTATTTTTTACTGTCTGTCTTAGCAAAGGACATTATAGCCGAAATGAGCTGGTCTTATCAGCAAGTTTATGGTTGCCTCTCACTTGCCCTTTTGGTTTCAGGTTTGCTGTTACCTTTAGTGGGTAGGACAATACAGCAGACTGATCGTAATGCAGTACTACTTTTTTCGGGTTTAGTGATGGCGATGGGTTTGATCATCATCGGCAGTTCAAGTAATTTTCTAATGTTTGCTTCAGGATGGGTGATTATCGGTACAGCCATGGCAATGGTTTATATGATGCATTGTTTGCTGCAATTGGTAAAAGATACAATTTCAACGTAGCAAAGTCAATCGTTTGGATCACTCTGGTATCCAGTTTAGCACCTTCTGTTTCTTGGTTATTTACCAGCTATATTTTGGATAGTTTTGGATGGAGGAATACCTGCTATATATATGCCATATTGTTGATCATTACTATATTTCCGATTCATCTGTATGCTTTCAAAAATAAAGCAGGAAACAAAAGCATATTTAAGGATGAGACCTTGGAATCCTCAGTCGAGCTCTTCCGTTCTAAATTGTATTATTTATTATCAGCAAATTTTACTCTTGGTGCGGTCATAACCACCACCATTATCATACATTTAATCGAAATATTATTACACTGTAAGAACGAGATGTCAATGGTGTTCATCGTAATTGCTTTTTTAGGACCAAGCCAAGCTATGGCACGAGTTATTGAGTTGATCATTGGAAAAAGGACCGCTATTGAAATGTCTTTCATTTCTACTACAATCATTTTTTTGGGTATGGTATTGATTTTTATATCACCAATACTTGCAATACCAGGAGTAATAGTTTTTGGCATGGGAAACGGGATGCGCTCAGTTTTGAGAGGAACCTTGCCATTGGCGGTTTACGGGAGGGACAATTATGCCTTGATTATTGGAAGACTTGCAAGGATGCCGTTACTAGCACAAGCAACAGCTCCTTTCCTCGGAGGATATCTTATTCAGCAATTTGGTATGGTATTTTTTTTATGTGTAATCAGTTTTATGGCAATCGTAAATATTTGTTTAATTGCACTCATCAAACAAGCAATAGAACAGTATAAATTAATTTCAATCCATGAATAATATAAAATATTCTTTTAGACAGGCTACAGCAGGAGATGCTGTTCAAATTTGGAAAATTTTAGAAAAAGCGATCAAGAGACGAAAAGAGGATGGGAGTACGCAATGGCAAGATGGCTATCCCAATCTATCTGTTATTGAAAATGATATTAAGAATAGTGTTGGTTACGTATTGGTGGATGATGATATCATCACTGGTTATTGTGCTATTTTGATCAATGATGAACCAGCCTATGCTAATATAAAAGGAGCTTGGTTGACTAATGGTGATTTTGTGGTTTACCATAGAGTTGCAATTTCCGAAAAGTATCTTGGTCAAGGATTGGCGCAGAGGATTTTACAGCATATCGAAGATTTTGCACTTAAACACAATATTTATAGCGTCAAGGTTGATACTAATTTTGATAATACGGGCATGCTCTGGATATTGCAAAAAATGTGTTATCACTATTGTGGTGAAGTTACATTCAGAGGAAGTCCAAGAAAAGCCTTTGAGAAAATTTTAAGATAAGGTAGATTAAATTGTTTTCGTAATTATAGCATTCCGAGGTTTGCGACTATTGCATCATATTTGAAAAATTTATCATGGAAGCCAAGTTTCAAAGGAATTGACTGCACTGATCAGTGTATACTTCCCAAAAAACATTAATCCATTTGGTTTACATTTGTGAAATTGATAAGTGACTTGCAAACGTTATAAAAAAAGTAATAGCAGTCGATTCATTTTTAACTCGTTATCTGTGACAAACCTTGCAAAGGGATAAATATTTGAACCCATCTAGCGTTAACATTAACGATCAACTATTTGTGGGATTAAGTGAAGCTTAAGATCTCTGACCGGTTAGCAAGTGTTTCGCTCATTTCCAATAAGTATCTTTTTTTACCTGATACTTTGAAATTTACCATTAAATGATCGTTTTCTTTTACAATTTCCATCCGTTCTACAGTAAGACCTTTTGTATTTAAAATATTTTCCAATTGTGGGATCTGATCAAAGTCAGGATTACGAAAGGTTACACTCAGGAGCTGTTCTTTTTGTAGTTGAGCAACCAGTCTTTCCACCCTGGTAACCATTAATAATACCCCAAGAGTAATTAAAGTAAGGCATAGTGCAAGCGCATGATAACCTATCCCTGCTGTCATGCCGATTGCAGCAGAAGTCCAGATCACAGCAGCAGTCGTCAAGCCACGAATAGAAATTTTATCTTTAAAAATTACACCAGCCCCAATAAATCCAATACCTGTAATAATATTTGCCGAAATTCGGTCATCAGTACCTGCACCATGCTGCGAAACTATAGTGAAAATGGTTGAGCCCAGTGAAATTAAAATTATTGTTCGAAAGCCGGCAGACTTATTCTTGTATTCCCGCTCAAAGCCAATGGCTCCTCCACATATGATAGAAATAACCATTGCTACCATGTCTTTAATTTCTACTGTAAAATCCATTCGTAAATTCTCTTATATTTGTTGCTTCTTTTAACTGTTTTGACTGAGTGTGTTAAGGTTGCAAAAGCAATTAGCTATTTTGCAAACCTATTGACAGAGATGTCCAGGAATCAAGCCCGTATTTGTTCAGAGACATTTCGGTCAATATGAGTACAAGTCGTAAAAACTGCGACCCATTTCATTTCTGTATAATGATGAAATTATTTGAAATATATAGTTCACGAATATAACTAAATCAGTTGAAAATTATATTCTATGATATGTTTTTAAAAGGCAGCTGATAATGTTTTGAGTCTGAATATTTATTGGTAGGTCACTGAACTTGTCCCACCATGTCGTCCGATCTTTACAACCATTCATCTAGCCTGTGTTCTTTCTATCCATTGACTTACAGACATAATAAATCTATTTGTTCCGGCTTCTTGTCCAATTACCCCGAATTCGAGGTAATTAAAACTTGAATTATTTTTATCAATAGCATTCGGATTAAAATAATAGATAGTTAGCTTTCCTAAAGCTATTAGTTTTTTATCAAATTGCATTGTACATATTAACCTTGATCTTTTAAATTACTCCCTATGAATATCGCATTTT
>NZ_ASZT02000159.1:0-11388 GCF_001006065.1 Sphingobacterium sp. IITKGP-BTPF85 | reverse complement strand
GTCAGATTATTAACGAGTGATGGTAGAGATTCGGGGAGTAAACTTTGTATATTATCTGTAATGTTAGTCGCTCCCATGGCACGCGCAGCTTCAATTAGACCATGCGGAATTTCTAATAGACTGTTTTCAACTAACCTGGCAATGAAAGGTGCGGCAGCGAAACTTAAAGGTACCAAAGCTGCAGTAACACCAATAGAAGTGCCTACAAGTTGCCTGGTAAAAGGTATCATCCAAACGATCAGGATAATAAAAGGTATGGATCGAAATATATTGACCAGTATGGCAAGTAATTGATGAATATATTTATTTTCATGTAATTGGTTTCTTCGTGTTAAAAAAAGAAAAATACCAGTAGGGAGGCCAATCAGAAAACCAAAAAAGCCAGACAGAAAAGTCATGACGATAGTTTCGATAGTACCTTTTATCAATAAATCAATAACTGTATCAGACATATCCTATGATTTCTATTTGTGAGTAATTTGATTTTAAATAGTGGAGACTGTTGCTGATATTATCAGCATCACCAATAAGTTCCAGATTAAGTATGCCGAATTTGATTGAACCTACATAATCAATCTGCGCACTGATAATAGCCACATCAATTGCATATTGCTCATGCAGATGCTTGATAACAGAAGTTTGATTAAAATGTTCTGCAAGATAAATCTGGACGATGGGATTTCCACTATCTTTCAGACGCTCTTGATAGATTGTCGGTAATTCGGCATGAAGTGACGATTGAATGAAGTGCTTTGTTAATGTCTGCTTAGGTGATGTGAAGATCTGTTCCACTGTGCCAGTTTCGATTAATTTTCCGCCATCAATGACAGCAACTTGATCACAAATGATCTTAATGACTTCCATCTCATGTGTAATCAGTAAGATGGTTAAATTTAATTTTTTATTGATTGCTTTTAGCAACTGCAAAATAGATTTGGTTGTAGCAGGGTCCAAAGCACTGGTTGCTTCATCACATAACAAAATCTCAGGATCACTTGCTAGGCTCTAGCAATAGCAACACGCTGTTTTTGACCGCCAGATAAACTTGCAGGATAGTCATGTGCTTTGTCTTCCAGTCCTACCAAAGCCAGTAGCTCCATTACCTTTAGCTGAATATCATTTTTCGAAGTGCCGGTCAGTTCCAGCGGAAAAGCGATATTCTGATATACCGTACGGGAGGAAAGTAAATTGAAATGTTGAAAGATCATACCGATCTTGCGTCGATGCTGAATTAAATCCTGATTGGATAATTTCATCAGGTCGACACCGTGAATCAAAATTTGTCCCTCGTCGGGTTTTTCCAATAAATTGACGCATCGGATTAATGTGCTTTTTCCTGCACCTGAGCTACCTATAACACCAAATATTTGCCCTTTTGGAATAGCAAGTGTTACTTGATCCAATGCTTTCGTAAACTTATTTTTTACTGCAAATGTCTTGGAAATGTTAATTAATTCTATCATTTATGTATAGTAAAAACTAATCTTACAAAAAAACCTTTCAAACATGTCCTGAAAGGCTAATGGATATTAAGTAATGGCCATATTAAACAAAGGCATATTACTATATTTTAGCGCAAATGTATCAAAAGTAGCCCTAAATCACAATACTTATATTCACATTACAGGGTTTTGATGCATTCTTCAGTTAGAAATGGGTATTTAAAATTAAAGCCTGTATCAATTATTTTTTGGTTGCTCGCTGTTGTACTTGTCAGCAAAACTTCTTCGCCCATTTGTCCAAGAGCAAATTTTAAAAGAAAAGCAGGTACGTAAATCGGTAGGTAGATTGAACCTACTTTTTGTTTAGCGATACGATCGATTATTATTTTTTGTGCCAGTACTTCTGAGGATACAGCATTGTAATTCCTACTATTTCATTGTTACGTATGGCTGTTAAATACAACTTGCACAAATCATCGATGTGGATCCAGCTCATTTTTTGTTTTCCCGAACCTAAGTAAGTTGCACTTTTAAACTTTAATGATTTGGTCAATTCTTTTAAAGCACCCTCATCTTTACTGAAAACTACGCCTAACCTGAAAATGACCACTCTTTTATGCAATAATTCAACAGGTTTTACGCTGTCTTCCCATAGCTTGCAGGTCCAGCTTAAAAAATCCGTACCCTGTTCTTCATTTTCAGTAAAAGCATGTCCGGGTTTTTGTCTGCTCCATACCAGCCAACTGCCGATGTTGAAATGACAGCTTTAATTTTGTTAGGAAGTTGCTGTAGCGCTTCTGCGATTAAATTACCACTATTAACCCGGCTGGAGATCAGTTCTTGACGACGCTTCTTCGTCCATCGCTTGTCAGCAATGCCAGCTCCAGCAAGATTGATAATATAATCTGCCCGTTTTATCGCATCATTGTTTATACGTTTAGTATCTGGATCCCAGTGTAAATGTTCAATATGATTGCTGTCTTTATTTACGCTGGGGTTTCGACTGAATATAATGACATGAAACCCTTCGCTAACAAGCAATTTTGTTAAATGTCGACCAATAGTTCCTGTACCTCCTGCTAGAATGACTGTTTCCATAGTTCCAAGATCTTTAAGCTTATAAATAATGTGATCGTTTCTCATAGCCAATTTAATTTTTATTTATCATATTCCACCCTTATTCAAATTAAAAAATGGTTATTTTGCTGTATATAATAGAGTAGGATTTTAAAATATGAATTATTTTGATGAGCTTAAAACGCTCTTGAATATAGAACAAGACTTTGATCGTGAGCAATATGAAACCCTTTTGCTAAAGTCAAGCTTGAATGAAAGAAAGTTAAAAGGTGTGACCTGGTTTCCGATTCAGATTAAAGGTGAAGAGATGGGGCGTGGTGATTATCTGACCATTACATTATCCAAAACAAATAACCAGGAGGATGAACATCGTTTTCGCTTTGGTATGCCGGTCGCTCTTTTCTCGAATCATGATCCCCTGGTCGATCGGGCAGAAGGACTGATTTCTTTTGTGAATAGAGATACAATGAAAATTGCATTGCGGGTCGATGAACTGCCTGACTGGAC
Source organism: Sphingobacterium sp. IITKGP-BTPF85 (assembly GCF_001006065.1). Lineage (NCBI taxonomy): Bacteria > Pseudomonadati > Bacteroidota > Sphingobacteriia > Sphingobacteriales > Sphingobacteriaceae > Sphingobacterium > Sphingobacterium sp. IITKGP-BTPF85. The sequence goes on along the minus strand of NZ_ASZT02000159.1, from coordinate 8,362 downwards.
GAGAAGAGGTAAACTTGGGGTGGATCTTTTATTTGATGAAAATTCATATAAAGAAATGCATGAAGCATTAAGGAAAGCCAAAGAACAGCGTTTAGATTTAAATGAAGGAAGACTGATCCGCGAGATAATAGGTGAGGAGGAGTTAAAGGGATATAAAAAAGAAATTAATTACGATAACGGTACTTTAAATCAGAGTCAAAATGAAGCCATAGCTCATATTCTAAGTGAGAATCCGATTTCCATTATACATGGCCCTCCCGGTACAGGAAAAACGACAACTTTGGTCAAAGCAGTACAAGCCCTACTGAAAAAGGAAAATAAGCAAATTTTAATTGTGGCACCGAGTAATACGGCAGTTGATGTTTTGACCGAACGATTAGATGCCGCAGGAGTGTTAGTGACACGTATTGGAAATCCCGTCAAAATTTCAGAACATTTACAAGAATTAGCACTTGATGCCCAAGTGGATCAGCATCCGGCAAACAAGGAAGTCAAGTTACTCAAGAAAAAAGCACGGGCTTACACCGAAATGGCTCAGAAGTATAAACGAAGTTTTGGAAGATCTGAACGGGAACAGCGTAAAGCACTTTTTGATGAAGCTAGAAAAATAGGGAAAGAAATTGGCGATATACAAGATTTTATGGTCGCAGATATTCTGGATAAAGCACAGGTTGTTACTGCTACTTTAGTCGGATCCAATCAGTACGCAGTTAGAAATAGAGTGTATCAGGTTGTTATTATCGATGAGGCAGCACAGGCTTTAGAACCCGCTTGTTGGATTCCGATTCTAAAAGCAAATAAGGTGGTGCTTGCAGGTGATCATTGTCAGCTTCCTCCCACGGTGAAGTCAAATGCCCAGATGAATATCGGTCTTTATCATACGTTGTTTGAAAAATTAGTAAAACGTTATCCTGAACATGTTTCTTTATTAAACGTTCAGTATCGGATGAATGAAAAGATTATGCAATACCCTTCTACGGCACTATATGATGATCATCTCATTGCAGGAGATCATGTACAGCATTGGACGCTCAAAGAAGATTCGGAACCTGTTGTTTTATTGACACTGCAGGGGCGGGTTTTGAGGAAGAACAGGATGGAACAGCAACATTTAATGTAGGGGAGGCTCGTTTTGTTATCAATCATTTGAAACAATCATTGGTATCTTTTGAACAGGTTTATGATGAAAGTGATTTTCCGGCGATTGCAGTTATTACTCCTTACCGGAGACAAGCGACATTGCTAAATGAATTATTAGTAAATGATGAGCAGATTGCCCCCTTTCGTCATCATATCCAAATTAACACTATCGATAGTTTTCAGGGGCAGGAAAAAGATATCATATATATCAGTTTAACAAGGAGCAATGATCAGCAGGCAATCGGTTTCCTTTCCGATGTGCGTAGGATGAATGTTGCTATGACAAGGGCAAAGAAAAAGCTCATTGTGGTGGGGGATAGTGCCACTGTGGGTAAGCATGAGTTTTATGATAATTTTATTAAATATGTAGATACCATGCAAAGCTACCATAGTGTTTGGGAGTGGGATTTGGGCGAATAGTTAATATAACATGAAATTCTAACGGAAATTAGTAGCAGATGTATTGAATTAATCTGCTATTTTAGCAACTTGACGAATTTTTACTGAAAAAATTATGGATAAGTATTATCAAAATAAAGAATTAGTTTTTAAAACGCGTTGGATGACAGCAACTGGATTTTACTTCGCCGAAGCGGAATTGCCAGAAGCATCTTTAACAGCATATTTAAATAATTCTGAAGAATCAGAAGAACATATTATTTTCATCCCTTTTAGTCAAATAAAAAGAGCTGTACCACTTTTTGATAATCAGCCACCATTGCTTGATATTGATGTATTAGATCCAAAAGATTATCAAGCTGTAGTTGCAGACTTTGAGAATAAAGCCCAATTGAAAGAAGCCATTCAGGCAATTGAAGAGCAATCAGGGCTTAGAGAAACAGTAGAAGTTATAAAAGACAAAACCTGGATACGTAATTTGCTTTATACAATTGCAATTGCTTTTTTCGGTTTTTCGCTGGTGATGATGGCAAGGGAATTAGAAAATGGCGAAGTGCCTGATACGAGTGGTAACCGATCGGGTTTCAAAAGTGTTTTAGCTGCTATTGCAGAGCAGTTGGGTTTTATGGGCAGTGCTGCATTAGCTATAGTATTGTTTTCTGGTTTCGCATACTTTACTTACACGATATATAAAAGTTCAAATACAACAAGAACTGTCTGGAAAAAGTAAGGCTTATCCATGACTTTCTGATGAACTAAAATCATGTTCAGCGTTAAGGATAAATGAAAATTGTTTTCGACTATTCTTTAAAATATAAAAAAGTGGCTAACTCTTGCGAGTAGCCACTTTTTTAATTTTAAAAGGTGCTTTGACCTTTATTCAACCTCATTTTTATTCAAGAAGACAAATTGACCATCAAATACATCCAATTGGATTACCGCATCTTTATTTACTTTTCCTGAAAGGATTTCTTTCGAAAGTTCATTCAGGATGCGTTTTTGCATAACACGTTTCAATGGCCTTGCACCATAGATCGGATCATATCCTAATTGCGCTAGCCAATCCATAGCATCATCCGAAGCAGTGATGAAGATATTTTGCTCAGCCAATTGTTTTTGAATATGGCTAAATTGCATCCGTACGATGCTTGCAATTTCATTTCTGCTTAGAGGTGTGAACATGATGATTTCATCAATACGGTTCAGGAACTCTGGGCGAATTGATTTTTGTAAAAGCTCAAACACTTCACCTCTTGTTTTTGCAATAACCTCATCTCTGTTATGATCATTCAACTGCGAGAAATTCTCTTGAATGATATGCGATCCGGTATTGGAAGTCATGATGATGATCGTGTTTTTGAAATTCACCGTTCTACCTTTGTTATCTGTTAAGTGACCATCGTCGAGTACTTGCAGTAAAATGTTGAACACATCAGGATGTGCTTTTCAATTTCATCCAAAGTACGACAGAATACGGACGGCGGCGAACAGCTTCAGTCAATTGTCCACCTTCTTCATAACCTACATATCCTGGAGGCGCTCCGATAAGTCGGGACACTGCGTGACGCTCTTGGTACTCGGACATATCGATTCGGACAAGCGCATGTTCATCATCAAATAAGAACTCAGCTAGTGCTTTTGCTAACTCCGTTTTACCTACACCAGTAGTTCCCAAAAAGATGAAAGAACCAATGGGACGCTTAGCATCACTAAGTCCCGCTCTTGAACGGCGGATAGCATCAGAAATCGCTTCAATCGCCTCTTCCTGTCCGGCAACCCGTTTATGTAATTCCTCTTCTAGAGAAAGAAGCTTATCGCGCTCAGACTGGATCATCTTATTTACAGGAATACCGGTCCATTTAGATACCACATCAGCAATGTCTTCAGAAGTCACTTCCTCTTTTAACATCCGTTTGCTATCTTGCTTTTCAGCTAATTCTGCTTTTAATTTTTCGACCTTATCCTGCGCATCTTTGATACGGCCGTAGCGAATCTCAGCTACCTTTCCATAATCGCCTGCACGTTCCGCCTGATCAGCTTCCTGCTTATAATTTTCTATATTTTCAATCTCTTGGTTGACACTGTCCACCAACGTTTTTTCTGACTGCCAGGATGCACGTAAAGAATCGCGTTCGGCAGATAGATTAGCGATCGTTTCAGAAAGTTCACTGACTTTCTTATCATCATGCTCACGCTTTATTGCCTCCCGTTCAATTTCGAGTTGCATAATACGGCGGTTCAGTTCATCTACAGCTTCAGGAACAGAGTCCATTTCAAGACGTAATTTTGAAGCCGCTTCATCCATTAGGTCAATCGCTTTATCTGGTAAGAAACGATCCGAGATGTAGCGGGTGGACAATTCTACTGCGGCAATGATTGCTTCGTCAAGAATGCGCACTTTATGGTGCGTTTCGTAACGTTCTTTTAATCCGCGCAGGATTGAAATTGCATCTTGAGTAGTTGGTTCGTCAACCATTACTTTTTGAAAACGACGTTCCAATGCTTTATCCTTTTCAAAGTATTTTTGATACTCGTTCAATGTTGTTGCACCAATAGCACGAAGTTCTCCACGTGCTAACGCCGGTTTTAAGATATTGGCTGCATCCATTGCACCCTCACCACCACCAGCACCAACTAAGGTGTGGATCTCATCGATAAACAGGATGATTTCACCGTTACTGTCTGCAACCTCTTTGACAACAGCTTTTAATCTTTCTTCAAACTCACCTTTGTATTTTGCACCGGCTATTAAAGCCCCCATGTCCAAAGAGAATACGATTTTTGATTTCAAATTCTCTGGCACATCACCATTGATGATGCGGTGTGCAATACCTTCGGCAATAGCGGTTTTACCAACCCTGGTTCACCCACCAAGATGGGATTATTCTTAGTTCTACGGGATAAGATTTGCATCACGCGACGAATTTCTTCATCACGGCCTATCACAGGATCTAATTTTCCCGATTCAACAAACTCGTTTAGATTACGGGCGTATTTTCCCAAAGCATTGTAGGTAGCTTCGGCATTTTGATCCGTCACTCTTGTGTTGCCACGTAGTTCTTTGATCGCTAATTTAAGATCCTTTTCATTTACACCTTGATCCTTCAGTAGACTAGATGTTTTATCGCCTGCATTTAGAATACCTAGAAGTAGATGTTCTACAGATACAAACTCATCATTAAACTCCTTCAAGTAGCTTTGCGCTTTTTGCAAGGCCGAATTTGAGGTGTTACTCAAATAGACATTAGTGCCGCTGACTTTCGGGAATGCCTGAATTTGCTTATCCAGTTCTCCACTTAAGTAAGGGATATTTACATTTAATTTTTTTAACAGATGACTGATTACATTTTCATCAACTGTTAGCAAGGCTTTAAGTATATGTGCGGTCTCAATAGCCTGCTGTTGATTGCCTGTGGCAATCTCCGAAGCTTTTTGAATCGCCTCTTGTGCTTTAATTGTATAGTTATTGAAATTCATGGTTTTATTTGCTTTTTGATTTGATAATTGGATAACAATCAAAATGCCATATCTGTTTTTATTCTTTTTTCGGAAAAAATGTCTTGTATTTTTATTGTGAAATGACAAAATTTCATGTTTATTTGTTTTGCGGCGATGGGTTCCGATTTGAATTGAAAATAAATGGCTTGATTTTCAGAAAATTATTAAAAATATGAAAAAAAAAGCCAGTAAAGTTTGATTTTGTTGTCAAAGGTTTCGATATTTGCACCATCATAATTCGAAAGGGTTATTTAAAAAAGCCTCTTTAGCTCAGCTGGTAGAGCAACTGACTTGTAATCAGTAGGTCATTGGTTCGATTCCGATAAGAGGCTCTTTTTTAACTTTCACACATGATGCCTCCTTAGCTCAGCTGGTAGAGCAACTGACTTGTAATCAGTAGGTCATTGGTTCGATTCCGATAGGAGGCTCAAAAAGGTCAATCTCAAAAAGGTTGACCTTTTTTTGTGTTTATACTGATCGAAAGATTTAATGCCCAATTATTTACAGCTTTATATAAATTAAATTTATACCAGTGATGAACCGGCATAAATTTAATTTTATTGAGCTTAAGCCCCTATAGGCCTGATTATATAGTGACGACCTATTTTTGTTTCAAATGAAAACCTTTCTCCTGTCTTACTTATGGCTATTTGCTTACCATTTTCCATCACTTGTATTTTTTTTTCTTTCCAAGGATTGTGGATCTGGCATTTTGTGCCTTTTTCACTATAAATGGACAGATTTGTTATGGTAGTGCCGTCATAATCTGCAGAAACTAAAAAGGCACCTTTAGTCCGTAGGCGCGTAAATGAAGCGCTTGATTTTACCCAGTTGGGAAATATGTACAACGTGTTATCAAGCGTTTGAAGCATCATTGAGTTGACCGTTTCAACTAGGGCTGTTTTTTCCGAAGCATGATGGCCATCTATAATCAAGAAGTTTTTTTGAGCACCGCTGGCCAATATGCTTAGGTTTTTAATAATTATTTCAGGGGAGAAGCCAACGCGTGCAGCCATAATATAACCGCTTAGACCTAACGCATTCATTGATCCTTGAAATCCATTTTGGTCAACTTCATAGTATTCAACCGTATTTTTAGCTATCTGTAAAGAATCTGGATCTGAAAGTAAATCGAGTACTTCGCAGGGGTAGACCGGATGCATTTGTATCATGTGGTTTGGCAGATCCCATCCTGCTTCATTTTTGCAAAACAGGCAAGCCTTTATTTGGTGTCTTGGTCTGCTGTATTACCTTGTATTTAGGAAGGTGATCGAGAATATCCTGCCAAAGCGTTCTCCGGTTTTCATCCACATCCAATAACTTACTATACTTGAGAAGTAAGCTGAAGGTTTGCTTGACGAAACCTAGATCGGAGGGAGGATTGAGATCCCAGGAACTCTCATGTGCGCCAGTAGTGATACTGTATCGATAAGTATCACCATATGGCTCCTTTTTCAGGTAATCTTCATAGAAATCACCACATTCTTTAATAAAGGGGTAAGCTCTCTTTTTTAAAAAATCCAAATCACCAGTATATTCATAGTACCAGCTGAAAAGTGGTACATTGAACGGCGCATTCATCGTTTGTTGCCAGTAATAATTGTAAGGTATGCCAATTCCCAGTCCACCAACTAAGAAAACAGCTCCTCTAAATGATTTCCCAGCTAAAGAAGGATGGACAGTTCCCATGTCATTTTGCGCACGTCTTCTTCCATCAGGTAAGATTGCTTCAATGAAGTTGTAAAAAGGTTTTGCAATTTCGGGTCTATTCGCGGAGAAGACGCTATAAAATCCAGCTTGGCTATTATAATTTAAATGGATATCACCATGATACATCATTTTGTCATCCATATTCCAGACACCATACATGCCGCCACATGCCGGGGAATGTTCGTTATAGGCAGAAGCTAGAAAATAGATCGAACTTAAGTACTGTCTGTTGATCAATTCATCATTTGTTTCCACATATGACCTATTCCACATATCCTTCCACCATGCTATTTTTGTATTTCTTAAAGCATTTAAACGGTTATTTTGCAAATCATGAAGTGTTTTATATGCGTTTTCCATCTGTGCATCGTTCTTCATACCGCCACCCGATATGTAAGACAGTACATAGACAGTTTTTCCAGCTTTAAGAGTAAAGTGCGTATTGGTCTGGGCTTGGGATTCTCTACTGCAAATTGATGATGCGCCAAGAACCTTAGTCGATATACCGGCTTTAGAGACCCATCTTACATCTGTAGTTTTAGTTTGTCTAGTTACCTGCGTTACGTTACTGTTCACATCGGCTGTTGTGCCATATGTTGCCGATATGCTATCGGCATAAGTATCTACAGATATTTTGATTGGAGTTTTTGTGTTATTTACCAGTTCAGTGACTAAAAGATTTTCATTAACAGATATCCAGCTTTTCATATGCACAGGTTGTGTTGTTGCTGTACGCATGCGCAATTCATTACCTAGTTGGTCCATCTCATACTTAAAACCAGCGCTTATCGGTGATTCTACGGTTATTTTAACCCCGCCAACAGGAAGGGCAGCGGGGCCGGATCCGGCCCAGTCCGACCAGCCATCTGTTACAAAATCGATTTTTGAGATTCTGAAAGTCTGGCTGTTTTCAGCAGTATGGCACACCACACCAACATCACCATTGCCTATATAAGGTCCAATAGGTGCATGATTACTGCGGATACTTTCATAGCTAAAAGGTGCGTTCCAGACGGCAGTCATTAAGTTTTTTTTACTTAAAAAGAATTGATTATCTGCATCAGAATTTTTTATCAAACTTCTCTTTTGCTGTGATTGTGCACGACTGCCTATATTATTAGATGAATTGACGTTTTGTTCCGCCTGACTTGAAAAACTTAATAATAATATACAACAGGTTAGATTTCTTTTTATTTTCATTATATTTTGAGAGGTTACAGTAGTAGGGAATTTAGAGTTTAGTTATAAGTTTTGGAACTATTAGAACCGATATAAAGATTCAATATATTTTTTCAAAATACTACCTTTATATTTGCCAATAATGTTACTTTTTTATCATTATCAGGTTGTGGCATACTGTACCGATCAAGTCCAAAGTAACAACTGGCTTTAGCCTTAATTTTGATGTAGGGTCTTAGCTATGCCACTAATCATTTGGGATGGTTTAAATAGAGGTGGTGTTTTCAGTGTCAATTATCGGACACGGAGATGAGATGAGTTTTTGCATGTTCCCATTTTTTAAAGCTTAAGATTGCGAAGTTGTGATAGCGTAGCGTATGGTAGTTTTGCAAAATCCCTTGTTATAACAAAAAAAAGGGTTCCATACATATGTATG
>NZ_ASZT02000158.1:0-11743 GCF_001006065.1 Sphingobacterium sp. IITKGP-BTPF85 | reverse complement strand
AAGCTCCCGGCAGATATCATCCGTCTTTCTACCTTCTTCTCCCTCTTTGAGAGCTCTTACAATCTGTGTTTCTGTAAAACGTGTCTTTTTCATCTTATTACTTAAATCTAAACATTTATGTCCAGTTTTAAGCTGTTTGATTTTTTGGGACACTTACAACCCTAAAATAAATTTACTTCTGGACACATGTTTTGATAATAAAACAAATTATCGGATTTATTCCAGATAGGAAATGGAGTTTGAAGTAGGTTAGAATTATTTTCAAAATCTTATGGAATTATCCTTCACTAATTAGGGGAGGGATAATTAAAGTAGATTTATTTATCTCTTTGAAATCAGAGTAGAAATAAATAGTATATGCTCTCTTTGTACAATAATTTACGATAGGACATCTTAATGTTTGACACTTGGATGCATTGCTTTTTTCAAAATAATCTTCTTTTCTCATTAAAAATTACTCATTATGAATTAATAGTGTGTAATCTTACGTTTTTACAATTCTTTTAAAAAATAGAAACTGAAAGAAAATAACATCAGAATTCTAGGACTGCTAATTTGCAATCGTTATTTAGTTTTTAGTCCTCGTATAATGGAATCTCTACTATTGCAGAAACATTCAATTGTTCTTGAATATATTTCTCAATTTTAAAATTTGTTTCGTCGATTTTATCATAGGAAAGGATACTTAGTAGAACTTGTTTATCAGCATTAATAAATCGATCTTTATTAATAATTCCTATTTTCAATAGTTCTAGATATTCTCCTCGGTTTAGTGTTCTTCCTAAAATTTCTGCAAGTTCTACAATTGAAGAGGGAATACCTAATTCTAATCTCAAAAGTAATTTGGAAACTCTTTCACCAAAGTTCACTTCAGGGTGTAATATCTCAGCTATAGCAGAAACAGTCGGTAAAATATCGCAGACTCTAGAGACTACTGATCTGATTGCTCCTGCAGCAGAGCTATCTCTACTATGTTGCATAAGCAGAGCTTCCATTTCTACCAATTGCATATCTGATAGCCAAAGCAAGCATGCAACTGTTTTTTTGATTTAGAGGTAGACTCTATATTGTCTTTAGAATATTTCGAAAAAGCATTAATAAGTTGTTGAGGCACCTGTTGCTTGTTTATAGCATCATTCCAAGTATGCGGCTCCTTATAAACGCTTCTTCTATTAATAGGCATATATACTTGCTCTAATTCTTTAGAAAGCTGAGTAATCCCTAATAATACAGGACTAGATAACTGATCCGGGGGTATTTGATTTAATACGTTTATTATACGAATGATAGATTCTACTTCTAAGCTTGATTCACCAGCTATCCTTCCAATTGTGGTAGTGTGAAAATAACCCTCTTCATCAAGCTTGATTAGTTTATGCTGTATCAGCTCTGTTAATGCATCAAATATGTCGTTTTGATTCCAATCCCACCTGTCATACTTTATTTTCTCTTGATATGCCCCAAAACTTTCTTCAAGAAATGCAATAATTCTGTCTTGATTCATGCCTACTTGAGATTTGGAGGCAGAAAGTACTTTTAACACTAGCGATCTGCAATCTGTTTCTTTTGACACGAAATTAGATTTCAAATCTTCTGGTTTTCCTAAAACATAATCTTGCCAGTAAGTATGTTCAGCAAAAGAAGTTAATGAAACTAGGTACGAATATCCTCTCTGTGCCAAACCTAATCGTCCAGCTCTGCCAATAATGTTTTTATACTCAGAAATAGAATAAGGAACACTTCCTGGATGTGTCAAACCAGAAATTATTACTGCTTCAGTAGGAGTATTGACTCCCATTGCTAAAGTTGTAGTAGCTGCTATAACTCGTAAACCTGACTCTTTATTTCTGAATTGTTCTTCAATGACAGATCGTTCATCCGGATCAAGATCCGAAATATGAAAAGCAATGCCTTTGTTTAACACATGCCTTAATTTTTGAGTTGAGGTTGATGGATCTCTTTGAGGTAACATTTTGATTGCCTCAGAAGCAGGAGCTAAGTCTAAATTATTAGAAAGGTACATCGCACAAGCCTGTGCCTCCGATTTAGTTTCTCGAAAAACTATTACATTTTTACCCTCGTCAACCAGTTTTTGTACTAAAGGAATGATAACATCTTGACCTGTACCTTTTCTATACTGTGGTGAGAAGAGATTTATTGTTTTTTCTTCACCAGAGTCTGACTCGATATAACGAAAATTTCCATTAGATTTTATAATTCCTTCATTTAAAGGAACTGGTCTTTCTGTATTTAATAATAATCGTCCTCCCAACCACCTCTCTAAGCCATTTAGATTGCCAATAACTGCTGATAATAAAATAATTTGAGGTTCTATACCTTCTTTCCGTTTTAGTTTTAGTAGTGTAAGTAAAAATTCGAGATTCACTCCTCTGTTTTATCCGCAATCATTTGAGCTTCATCAACTACGATTGTCCCTATCTGTTTAAGTATGTATGGATTAGCTAAGACAATTGCTGAGAATTTTCGTAAGTCATTAAACAGACATCATACTGCCCCTTCATTAATGGCATGATATCGTCAGTAGTACTTTCACCGGTTGCTTTTATTGTTTTTATATCAAACGAAGCGTATGTTTCGTTGAAATGTTTTAATTTATCATTTACTAATGCTTTTAATGGAAGTAGGAATACAGCTCTTTTCCTTTGAGTAACTCCATATATTGCCGCAAGTTCTCCTATCATCGTTTTCCCGGAAGAAGTAGGGGCGGATACTACAAGATGATTATTTTTTAAAATTCCATATTCATTAATGGCGTCAATTTGTATTTGATTTAAGGATGGTATTTTAAGCTTCCATGAATTTAAAATACCTAATGGAAAACCTAACTCTAGTAGAGAATCGATATCTGAATTTGCTAATGAAATACTTCTTTCAGGAAAGGCATCATTATATAATTTTCCTGGTTTGAATATAGGGAAATTGATTTCTTCAATTATTTGTCCTAAAAGCATTGGGTTTTGTACAGCTCCTAATTGTCCAGCTGAGTTTTTAACGCTTGATGTAACATATTCCAAAAGACGGTAGATACCAATTTTATTATCTTTTCTTACTTCCTCAGCACCTTGTAAGGCTTCAAGCAGGTGGTAAGTTAAGAGTCCATGGCCTAATTTTCCATTTTCCCAAGCAGGTTCAGAAGCTTTCGATGCAGTTAATATAATTCTCCCACTACCTGAGAACTGTTTTATCAATTCCTCTCCCGATCTTAATTGCCTTGAATTATTAACTTCTAAAGCTTTAGCGCCCATTCCTCCTGAAAAGCAACAATCAATAATGCATATTAATTGTTTTGCTGGAATATTATTAAACCATTCTGCTAAAGTATCTAGAGATATTGTAGAGGACTCTATATCATTGATTTTTGTATCGTAAGTTACTAATTTGTGATTAGTTGTTCCATGACCTGAAAATGAAAATATAACAATATCTTTCTCGGAACAGTTAGATAATAGTTTGATTTTGCTTTCTATATTATCTCTAGTAGCATTTTCATCGTGTATTAGCTGGAAGTCCCCATCAATATTATCAGAAAATAATGAATGTAAGGCAACAGCATCTCGTTTTGCACATGAAAGCCAATTGATCGAAGGAGATTGAAATCTGTCAATTCCAATAAAAATACCGTGCACTTTTGTCATTTATTTACTGATTTTGGTTTTTATAAATATACTGAATCTTCAATGGAGAATCAACGCTAAGTATTTTATTTCGATAAAATGTGTAATACTTTTAAATAAATGTCAAAAAAATTAACTGAATATTGTCCAATATTTAATTTCAGTAAATGGATATTTGTATATTTGTGATATAGCCAATGAACATGTCTGAACAATTTGACAAGGAAAAGCAGGAATACATAAATGCTCTACAAAAAGATTATAGATATAGTATATCAAAGTTCGATACTCAATCTTTAACAATTGCAGGGGGGGCACTAGGTATTGCACTTACATTTATAAAAGATATTGCACCACTTAAGCAATCCATTTTTAATGGATTATTTTATTTGTCACTCATAGCTTTTGTAATAACAATAATGTTGGGATTTATCGCTCACTACTATAGTGGAAAGATTTTGCTAAAAACTATAAAATTAGCTGAAGAGGATAAATTACATGAATTTAAAGAGGACAAATTCATTCCAATATATAATTTTTCAGTTCTTATATTTTTAACATTAGGCCTGGTTTCTTTAATTACATATTGTATTTTAAATATTGAAAAAGTGAAAAAATCTGAAATAAAGGTTGCTGAGGTAATAGAGGGAAAACACATACCTGATACTGTTTCAAAGAAAAATTCAAATGTTAAGAATTTTATATATACGGATAGTGTAAATAATAAAACAATTAAACTAAAATAACATGAGCAATTTATCAAGAGAAGAATTAGATAAAATTATTAGGGAAAAGAAAGATCAAGGAACATTAATTGAGAAAGCGTTGACCGTGCAAAGACCTTCTGCAAGTTTAATTCAGTCGTCTAGAGAAAATGCACAGAATAAAGATAAGAAAGGAAATGATTCAGGTTCCAAAAAAGGTTAGTAAAAGAATTACATACAAACATCAATAATGGAAAAAGGTTTAGCGAGTGAGTAATTTAGAACATATACTAAGTCAATAAGAAATACTAGGTCAATTTAAAAGAAGGATTATAGTCTGTGTAAAAATACACTATACTTTAAAGAATCTGTGGTGTAATAAAGTACAAGTATAATATTTGGATATCACGTACATTTTATTTTTTGATTTTTACGCATAAATTAAGGTACAAAAACATCTTTATTATATACTATATGAATAGTGAAATTTAAGCAATGTCGAAATTATTCAACATGGTTTTCTCGTTCTGGTGAATAAACAGATAAAATAAATGATTATTAAATGAAAATTGTAAACGAAATTGCAGGAATATGGATTCTTTTAGGAATTAATTTTCCATGTATTTTTACAATTAATGTTACAGAAACCCTGAAGTTACATACTCATTATAGAGTTCGTGAAAGCAAATACTCATATTATATCAATAGTTTATGGTATTCTTTTACTTTAATATTGGCTTCGATTTTTACAGTAATTCCAAGTATATATAATAAATACATACTTAATAACATTTTTAGTGATAATTTAAGTAATGGCTTGCCATGGTTTTATTTGTTAATATTTGGAATTATTATAATTATTTTTGCAGTAAATATTTGTGGTAAAATAATAAAGGTAAAGTATCATTTACAGCTTAAGTACTCATTTCTATTATTTACGATTTCAATTATTTTTTGGTATAATAGATATTTTACTGATAATTATGAGTTTTACCCTTCATCAGTAAATGATAATATCTCATGGCTAAAAATACTTGATCTACCATTTTCATTTATACTGTAATCGTAATTTTAATTTTATTTCATTCATTATTTGTAAACGGTAAAAAATATGAATATAATAGTACTTTAGTTGCAGACTCACCATTGGAAGATGCAGAATATGACCAGTATAAAAGAACCCAAGTATATCAGTCATTTATATATTCGATAAGGAATAATAAATTTAGTAAATCTAGGGCATTAAGTATTGGATTGGTTAATAAATGGGGTGAAGGAAAAACTTCATTTTTAAATTTTCTGAAGAAGGATTTGAAGAGTCACGAAGATACAATTATTGTTGATTTTAATCCTTGGTACTCAACGAATGCGAATAACGTAACTTATGATTTTTTTCAAACCCTTGATGTGGAATTGTCAAAATATATTTATACTGGATCACTTTTGAGGAAATATGCAAAAAGCTTAACCAATTTAAATAGTGTTTATAATCCATTTAAGTATTTACCGGGCTCTCTACTTGATGAAAAATCTAACAAAGAATACTTTAATTCGATAAATACTCTGATTTGTAAAATAGATAAACGTATTATCATAATTGTTGATGATTTAGATCGGTTAGATAATAAGGAGGTTTTTAATGTGTTTCAGGTAATCCGAAATTCGGCAGATTTTAGTAATACTATTTTTGTAACGCCCTTTGATAAAGAATACGTTCTAAATTCTTTGCTAGATAATAAAATTCATAAACCAATCGAATATTTAAAAAAAATATTTGATGTTGAATTGACCTTACCTCACATATCACAAGAATTTTTAAGTTTGCTTGCTAATGAATTATTACTTGATGCAGTGAAAGATAGGTCCGAAGAAATAGGGAAAACACCACCTAATATATATAGTTTTGAACAGCAGGTTCAACAAATATTAAACGGATCAATAGAAATAGGAAAGTCTCGAATCATCAAATCTGTTATCTTAAATAAGTTAATTAACAAAAGGGATTTAAACAGATTTTGTAATTCAGTTAAAATTTCTATTCAAAGCAGTAGATTTTTTGTTTATTTACCTGACTTCTTGATATTAGAATTAATAAAATATTTGGATATTGCAGTTTATAGGAAACTAATGGAGAATGATAATTATTGGATTTCAATACCTAGTATGGAACAAACACATGATGAAAAAAAGGATTTATACAATTTACGAATAAGGTTTAATTTAAAGAGTGTTGATAATCAATTAAAAATTTCAATGAAGCATTTTGATATTCTTGAATGTGAAAATGTCAAGAATAATGAGACGATTATAAGACTAATAAAAGAATTATTTTTAGAGCCATCAGCTAATGAATTTCAGGCAAAATTTGCATTTTGCTATATAAATAATTTTAGTCACTATCATAGGTTAGAATTTAATAGAATAGCACATGCAATCCCTGAATAAATTTTACAGATATGAATACGCAACAACTTTTACAATATAAAAATGAGATAGGAGATTTGAATTTCTATGAGGAAATTCAGAGATATCATCTTTCGGAATTTGATGAAAAATCAAAAAATATACTTGATACATTATTGTATTTGGTTAACGAAGATGATAAACAATTTGGCAATGCTCAATCTACTTTTTTTAAAGTAATTACTAAGTTATTACGCAATATTATTGAAAATAATCGAATAGATGAATTAACAAAATTAATCCAGAAAAATGCCACAGGTAATCATATTAATATAAGTTCATTAATAGGGCGTTTTATTTTAAACATAGAAGATGATATTTTTAATTTAGTTCATCACTCTTATAAACAGTATGTTAAAACAAATCTTATTTATTTGAACATAAAGTTTTTAGAGGGGCTTATAAGCGAAAAAGCTAAATATTCAGTTATTGTTTCTGTTTTTTATAATTGTATAGAAGGATTAGGACAAGATAGAAAAATTATACTTGATCATGAGGCTACTTCTATTTTTAAAAAATATATCGAAAAAGATCCAACAGATTATCTAGAACACTTTATTAGGCCGTATTACTCTGGGCCCACAAAAGAATGGCCTGAATTCTATTTACATGTTTCTGAACCATTCTGTGAACAGATATTTGGTAACAAGGAAAAATTTATAGGATATTTAGATCAATTAAGTAAATCAGATTTAATTAATGATGTTAACAATTTTTATCAAAAAGCTAATAGACATCCAAGTAACGAAGATAAGGTTGTTATGCTTTTTAGCATAGATAATAAGCATTCTCAAAACAGAGAAAATCACTTGAGAATGGATTCTGATAAGCATATTTGGGTTAAACCGTCTTGTTTACCACCAGCATATAAGGATTAGCTTCCAAGAAGCGGACACTTCATGATGGGTCTTGCACACTATTAAGCAGAACCTTGGTATCTAATACCCAGGATTCTGTTTCAAATTAAAATTCATCACCAGGTCTTGTTGGGGTATTGGAAGAAGAAGCTGGTGATTCTCAATTTGCAATTTTTCAGTTGCTAAATCATTTCTTTTTAGAGCAAAGAAATAGGATCCTTCACTACCAAGATTATCTTTCCAATCAGCGAGCAAAGTTTCAATAAATTGTTTATTGGTATCTAAAATAATCGTTTTGTTGTTTCTTCTCCTGATTTTGTTGATATACTCCAATGCGATATATGATTCCCCTTGATGAAAAGAAGCTTCAGCTGCCATTAAAAGAATTTCCGTATTCCGTATTAAATGGACATATTTTCCTTTCTTACATAGTTTTAAAAAGCTGTCGTTTCTTATCTCGGGATAGTTTTCGAGGTTAAAACCAATTATAGACTCTTTGTCTGTATCAAAAATTTCATCGTTCATCGCTAATGAAAGGTAGACGAGTCAATAATCATTTTTGTGTATAGGCTTACTGAGTAGTAATCTTTCTTTTCGAGGTAATATTTAGCCAACATAGATGCTATCTGAATATGCGCCTTAGTATTTTCAGTTGTGTTGCTATGCAAGTTTTTCAATAATGATATATTGACTTCTCTTATTTCATTAATCGAACTCCTCGTAGGAGTTAAATTACCCTCAGGTGCATTTAGGTCTGCTAAAGGCGGAATATCCCCCCATAGACCAGTCATTACGTAATAGATGTAAGCTATGCTGAGTTGAAATTGGTATTGTTTAGTAGAAACCGCTTTTTCCTGAAAGAATTGTATATCACGAAGTGTTTTATACGATGATTGCCATAAGGTATAAAGATATTTTAAATCCGGTGAAATTTTATTCTCCCTTATTTTCAATAAGTCTTCATCAATAGTGATTTCTTCATTGACACTATGACTATAAAGGGCTTCAAATAAAAAATAATCAGTTACATATTTTACAAATTTGGTGTTATTATTTTCATTTAATATAACAGGTGAAGCTACAATACTTTTAACTTTTTGCGGTTCTTTAGTGTATTTTTTTAAACTACTTGTGATGATCGTTGTAAATGATTCTTCATCATTATGTGGTATGTATATAATTTCAGCATTGTCTTTTAACATTGGAAAATCTTTCTTCAGTATCCTGTTGACAGTTGAATTCAATTTGCTATACGAGTGTTCCTGAGTTATAAAGAAAAACAATATATACTTAACATTATTTGAACTGACAGTTTTGAAGTTTTCGAAATTCCGGAAAGCATCTATAATATCAGAGGTGTTAGGTAAACCTTTTTTTCTATATTTCACATCAACCGCAAGTGTAATATTCTCACCTTCTGCGATAAAATCAAAATTATCACGGTTCTCTTTGTTCAAGCTGTATTTTAATAATACATTTTTACTAATGTTAAAGACATAGTTCTCCAATATCTCGGCTTTTAGTCTTCTCAGATTGAACAGTGATTGATTTGCCAGCTCAGCCCCCTCGTTGCCAATTACATCTCCATGAGCAATTAGGTTTCGATTTTCTAATACTTTTGTTGACAACTCGTGGAGTTTAGCGTCAATAATGCCATTTATTTTAAATTCCTCTAATATTGTACGCAAAGATGCTTTTATATTATTCCCATCTTTTCTTGTTTCATTATAAATACGTCTGCATAAATTTTCTAGCTCAGCAAATTCCGTAAGGAAATCCCCCGATCCAACAACTTGTTCAAGTTGAGTATCATCATGTTTAGGCATCCTATATTCTTCAGGAGCTTCGTGAAATTCGGTCCAAAAATAAGAAATTTCTTGCTCTTCATATTCACCAGGCCATACACCCAATAATTTCTTTTCAATTAGCTCATCTGTTAAAAATTCACCTAGTTCATTTAGTTGTGCAGAGTAGTGTGATGGAACCTTATCTTTATAAGATTCAATATTTATTATTGAGCTTAAGGTAAAATATGTAGATTCATATTTTATCATTTTATGTATCCATAAATGGACTTGTGCTATAAAAAAATCAAGTTGAGAATCATTTTTAGATATTTTTGGTAGCGCTTTAATAGTAACATTGTTTAAACTTTGTAATAATCTTGAACTAGTTCTATGATCTTTTACATAGTCATCATCAATTACTAAATATGCTTTGTTATCCTGCCATTGCAGTTTTGATCTAATTAGGTTAACCAGAATTCGAGGTATTCTTCTAGACGCTAGTATCATTGAATCAAAAAGTCCAACACATTTATATTTTTCTTATCATGGTCATCTACTAGCAGGTTTAAGCAAAAGCTTTTTAAGGTAGCATGGCTAGGGAAAGGGATATGAATAGTTTTAGAGAAAATACTTGAAATAACTTCATTTTCCTTCAATGATGCTTCATCGTAATGATAGCTAAGTTGTTGTCCAGCGATAATAAAAAGTTTGCACTACCAGATAATAGTAGAGGTTTAAGGTCATCTATGATACGCATAACATCTTGGAGATTTTCATGCTTATCTAGTTCATCAAAGGCAATGAGCACTTTGATCTTATTTTTATCTAGTTGTTTTAGAATCTCTAATAAACGATGTTCTGCGATTTCGTTGTCAAAAAGACTTTTTCGAGATGATTCCTTAGAGTTTATTTTTAATTTGGTCTTTGTTATTGCTAAATTCAAAGATACGATTGTACTCCATGCTACAGCAGCTGCGACCAAAATGAAATTTGTTAGTTTCGATGGAATAACGTCAAAGCTAAGATTCAAAAGCAAAATTAAAGTAGTTAAAAGTGGGGTGAAAAGTTCTTTTAAATTTACTTTTATGGAGTTTTCATATTTTATTTCGTTGTTTTCTCTAACTAGCTGACTATTGATTATATCATTGAATGTTCGATCATACAATAAAGAAAATTCTTCCTTGAGGTTAACGCAGACCTTCTGTTTTTGAGTATGTTCATTGAAGGAAAGATATAGTTGCCTAATTAAACGTTTAATGAGATGAGAATAACCCTCGTATTTAGCAACATTTATGGATGCAAAAATGTGATCAGCTTTAATCTTTTCGGCAACTCTAATTACAAAAGAAGTTTTGCCAACTCCTCTGTAGCCAGAGACTAAAAAACGGAGGGGTGAGCACTTTTAAGTTCTTGAACAATTTGTTCCAAAAATTCATCGTCATCAAAAATGAATGCTGACTTTTTTGACTCAGAATAAGGTGAATCAACTAAGTTCTGTGTGTTAATTTTAATTTCTAACATTTCATTTCTATGAGTTAACATTTCTTTTTTTTCCAAAATGGAAAGTTCTAATTCTATTTTTTATGGAAGGAGGTAAATGCAAATTGATGGGTTGTTTTATAAAAACAATTTACTAGCTTGTAAGCTAACTCTTATTCTGTTTATTCACCTCTGATGTAGTCTATCGTTGATAATTATTTCTTAAATAAAATTTCTATTCGCCGTAGTATGATGAATTCCAAAGCTAAAAAACTCTAAATCTAATTTAGCTTTTCCCTTGTTAATAATTGCTTGTCCTAAGATATGTAGACCTTTTATGAAAAGCAAGCTTTGTTGTTGATTTTAGCTTTCTATTTTTTAATATTTTGTTAATTTTCGAAAATACTGAAAAATTGAAAGAAATATTTGCGGGAAACCTTATCTCAGTTATATAAAGCTCAGATATTCAATTAAAATCAATTAAACTAAAATTTATAGTAAATTAAAACTAATATATTTAGTTTTATTATTTATCTTTGGATATTGAATAAGGATGGACACTCTTCAGGATAACCGGTTGCTCAACATTCTTGCGTGTTCATCCTGTTCAATATTAAATCAAAGCAGGGGAGGGTTCTGTAAGTTCACTTTATAGTAAAGGGCTTAAGATCAAAATTTAGCCTGTTTGAATGAGGTGAAAATAATAAATACTAATTGCGATGAATGTACCATTGACAATCGAGATCTTGAAGGACTTAAAGCATAAGGGATACAATATCCTGAAGTCTGACAATAGTGTGGATGATGTTATACAACAT
>NZ_ASZT02000157.1:0-11814 GCF_001006065.1 Sphingobacterium sp. IITKGP-BTPF85 | reverse complement strand
GCTACAAAAGCCAAGAAATCAATTATACCTTAGGAGTATCAATTGTTGTAAAATTGATACCTGAGGATAATAAACTTGACGAAGTAGAAGTTGTGTCGACTGGATACCAGAAGATACCGAAAGAACGAGCTACCGGCAGTTTCGAGTTTGTCGATAATAAGCTTTTCAACAGAAAGGTGTCGACAGATTTTGTAAGCAGGCTGGAAGATGTGGTGCCGGGGATATCTTCTCTAAAAGTGTTTCCTGAAAATAAAGGTAAACTTTTAGGGATAAACATTCGGGGCGTAAGTACAATGCGATCAAATGTCTGGCCTCTAGTTGTCATTGATGGAGTGCCTTATGCAAATAATTTTGATATGCTGAACGGTTATTTTATGAATATCAATCCCAATGACATAGAAAATGTTACTGTATTAAAAGATGCGGCTGCATCATCTATATGGGGAGCTCAATCTGGTAATGGTGTTATTGTGATAACAACAAAACGTGGAAAATATAATCAGCCTTTTCAGTTATCAGTGAATAGCAACGTGACTATTGGAAACAAACCTGATCTTTATTACTATCCTCAGATGAATACGTCAGATTATATAAATCTGGAAAAGGAACTTTTCGACAAAGGCTACTGGGATAGCCGTATGTATGATTATTCTCAAAATTTAACACCAGTAATTCAATTGTTGAAAAGGCATAAAGAAGGTGATTTGAATGAGGCTGATTTGAACAGACAATTGGATGTCTTAAGAGGAATTGATATGCGCGATGATTTCAATAAGTATATCTATAGAAGATCAGTGAACCAACAATATAATGTACAATTAAGGGGTGGATCTGAAAAGATGAATACCTCTTTTTCCATAGGTTATGATAAGAATTTGGATAATCTGGTTACTTCTTCTTACAAGCGGTTCACAGCAAAGAATAATACACAGTTGCGTCCGATTAAAAATTTGACTTTAGATTTAGGGGTCACTTATACAGAATCTAAGCGAAAAGAAGCGCAGTCCAATATGGCCGGATATAATGCTATGGGCAGAGGAGTCGGAAACTTTCCTTATATGCAAATGGCAGACGCTAACGGTATTCCTTTAGCCGTAGATGCTATTGGATTTAATCCCATATTTCGTGATACTGTGGCTGGCGGACGATTGTTGGACTGGAAGTATCGACCTTTGGAAGAACTGGATGAATCGCACCTATTAACGAATATTAGGGAAACGTTTTTGAATCTAAAGGGGACTTATCAAATCTTACCATCCTTATCAACTTCCATCCTTTATGCGTATCAGAGAGCATCGCAGCCTTCGGAAAACTGGAAAGGAATAGGTTCCGCCTCGCAACGTGAGTTTATCAATTATCATGCATCATGGACTGAAGATGAGGTTATCTGGAATCTCCCGGTTGGTGATCAATTAAATATTCTGAACCGTAATAACAGTACGCATCAGATGCGTTATCAGATCGATTTTCAGAAAAATTGGAATGAGATACATGATTTTAACATGATCGCAGGGGCGGAGATTCGGCAGATAAAAAGCGATATGACTTCATCTGTATTTTGGGGATATGATAAGGAGGTACTGACCCATCAGCCAGTTCAATATGGAAAGCTGGTTCCTGCTTTAAATGGTATAGCAGGAGGGATGTATCTTGAAGATATTTCGCAGATGGAAGCTTATACCAATCGGTACACTTCTTATTTTTCTAACGCCTCTTATACTTTTAAAAAACGGTATATCTTAAGCGGGAGTGCTAGAAAAGATGCATCGAATCTCTTTGGTGTAAAAACCAATGACCGTGGTCAGCCGTTCTGGTCTGTTGGTGGTGCATGGTTATTATCCAACGAGCCTTTTATCGATAATAGGCTATTCCCAATGCTCAAGTTTCGCGCTACCTACGGATTTAATGGTAATGTGAACAATAGTACCTCCGCATATCCCATTATTAATATTCAGACATCTCCCAATTATATAACTGGTCAGCCTTATGCGAATATGCAGTCACCACCTAACCCCAGTTTACGATGGGAGCGTGTTGGAATGCTGAATTTAGGTTTTGATTTTGCTTTTAAAGACAGGATATCAGGATCTGTAGAATATTATATCAAAAAGCCAAAAGATCTCATCGCTGCAACTAAGATTGATCCAACTACCGGATACAGTTCTTTAAACATTAACAGCGCTGATCTACACGGCCGAGGAATTGATATTTCTTTAAATAGTGTGAATGTGAAAACTCCTGCTTTTCAATGGGTTACAAATTTGGTCTTTGCTTATAACCGAACTCAAGTATCTAAGTCATATTTAACAAGCAATAGGGGTAAAGATTATATAACCGGTGCTTACGGTATGCTCTTGACACCGATAGAAGGAATGGATCTATATAGTTTATTAACCTATAAATGGGCAGGACTGAATCCTGAAACAGGGATGCCGCAAGGTTATGTAGACGGACAGGTGTCAGAAGATTATGCGGGTATTGTTAACAGAAGTACGGTTCAGGATCTGGAAAATCATGGTACATTGAAACCTCCTTATTTTGGTTCTTTTCGCAATAGTTTTACTTATCATAAGTTGGAGATATCCTTTAACATTTCATATCAGTTGGGACATAAATTTTTAAGGACATCTTTTAATAACAAATTATTTATCGATAACGGGGTAGGGCATTCAGATTATGCACTGCGCTGGCAGCAAGCAGGAGATGAAGTTAGGACCAATGTGCCCGTTTTCACTTATCCTAACAATTTATATGCGAGTGATTTTTATCGGATTTCATCACCATTAGTAGAATCTGCTAGTCAGATTAAATTGCGCGATTTACAATTGAGTTATTCATTGGGAGCGTTACATAAAATAGGATTGAAGAATATGCGCGTATATGGGTATGCGCAAAATCTGGGCACAATATGGCGGGCAAACAAATTGGGACTTGACCCTGAGTCTGGCAACGCTATACCTGATGGATTATCCATTTCTCTTGGCCTTAACTTTAACCTTTAAATCAAAGATCATGAAATTTACAGTTTTATATATATTACTTGTCCTGTTCTTGGGAACATCCTGTTCCGGGTTTTGGATTTAAAACCGGAACAAAAAATGGCTGTTCCGAAAACACTTGAACATTGTGAATTATTGCTCAATGATTACAGTGCAATGAATACGGGATACCCTACCCTGGGAGAAATCGCTGCAGATGATTACTACTTGAATACTTCTGATTGGAAATCACTTTCTAATTTTGATGAACAGCAAACCTACAACTGGTCACTGGAATTTATGACGCTAAATACCCATTGGCAAAATCCATATAAAACAGTATATCTGAGTAATCAGATTCTGTCCATATTAGCGCAACTGGATCAAAATTATGATAAAGTAAAATATGGTAAAATACTCGGAGCAGCACATTTTTTTAGAGCTTTTGCTTTCCATCAAGCAGCTTCTGTTTTTACAATGCCCTATCAAGCAGAAACTGCGGAAACTGAAATGGGAATTCCATTGCGTCTGAAACCAGAACTTGATTATAAATCAACCCGGAGCAGTTTAGCAGAAACCTACACACAAATTGTATCGGACTATAAACAGGCGATTCGCTATTTACCTGAGGTCGAGACTTTAAAGGGAAGACCGGGTAAAGCCGCGGCATATGCTGGCTTAGCAAGGGTGTACCTGGATATGCAGGCTTATGATAAAGCTTATGCTAATGCAGATTCGTGTTTGAGATTGAGGCCTGAACTGCTCAACTATAAAGACTTAAAAGCTTCTGCTTCTTTACCCATTACTAAGTTTAATGTAGAAGTTATCTTTCCTGCAACAAGTATTTTTAGTAGTCCCCTGGGGCAGTCATTCGCCCGTATTGATCCCGATCTTTTTAAATCTTACGGTGAACATGACTATCGTAAAGGGGTGTACTTTAAACCTAATACATCTGAGGCGGGGACGTACGCATATAAAGGTTCTTACGATAATTCTACAACAACTCCTTTTATTGGGTTAACAACTAGTGAAGTTTATCTGATTCGGGCCGAAGCTGCTGTACGAACAAATAAAATTGGCCAAGCATTAGGTGATCTTAATATCCTTCTGAAAAATCGGATTAATCCTACTTTTTTACGGAAATCGCAGAAACTGATCCAAATGAGCTTTTAAGAATTGTCTTACAGGAACGGAGAAAGGAATTGGTTTTTAGAGGTAGACGCTGGTCTGATCTGAGAAGATTAAATCTGGATGACCGTTTTAAAAAAACTTTAAAACGTAGTATAGATGGACAAAACTATATACTTGAACCAAATAGTTTGAAATATGCACATTTAATACCTGATCTCGTCATATCAGAATCAGGAATAATACAAAATAAACGCTAAAATCATGTTGAAAAAATATATTACACTATTAATATTTCTATTTTTGAGCTCATCTATGTGGGCTCAAAATACGGAAATATTAGATCGAAGTCTAGAATTGCGAGTTGGACAGCCAATTCCTGATACCCAAAAATTATCCGTATTAAATAGCGCTAAAAATCAAATTTCACTGGATCAATTATTTAGTAAGATCATCATCCTTGATTTTTCGATACGTTTTGTACAAACTGTATCGCAGCAATGCCTAAGTTGCAAAAACTACAAAATGAATATGCAGATAAAATGCAGGTCATTTTGGTCACTTGGCAGGATAAGGCCACTATTGAAAAATTCTTTAAGACAAATGTATTTCTGAAAGAAAATAAGGTGAAACTCATTACTGTATATGCAGATACCTTATTACGGAAATATTTTCCTCACAAAGGAGTACCGCATACCGCATGGATTTATAAAAATAAAGTTCAGGCAATTACTTTTTCGGATTTTGTGAAAGCTGAAAATATTGAGCATCTATATGCAAATGGTTATATTCAGTTGCCTGTTAAGTCTGATTTTAATGATGGTTTTAAAAATGATACCATAAATGAGAGGGGCAAACAATTGGGATCTGTTTCTATTTCAGCATATAAAGATGCTGTAGATCCAAATGGAATTATAATCAAATACGATTCTATATCAGGTATGCAAAAAAGTTCTTTTTACAATATTGATATTTTAGGTGCTTATACTGGAGCTTTGAGTAAAATCAAAAAACCTGAGTTTTTATTAAAAGATGAGCGTATAGTTTGGAAGGTAAGAGATTCATCATTGTATAAGTATCCAAATGGAGAAATTGCTTTTAATGAGTGGCTGTTGCGAAATGGAATTTGTTATGAACGTTATGATCATGTTGTAAAACCTGATTCGGTACAAGCTCAGATCATTTTAAATGATTTAAATGGTTTTTTAGGATTGCATGTTTATTGGTCTAAAAGAGAAATGCCTTGCTTGGTTTTACAGAAAACTAATTTTGAAATTTCAGAGGCAAACTTAGATAAAAAAGAAGGTGGGATGGACGGATCCAGTGTGGTTACATTTATGATTGATTACCGTGGAAATTATCCTCCTGTGATTGATGAAGCACATACATCGGAAAAAATCCATTTGAAAAATTATTCGAGTATTGAAAGTATGAATAAGGAACTATTAAATTACGGCTTACTATTACGAAAGGAGAATAGAGAAGTGGATGTTCTCGTAATTGAGGAAGTCCGATAATGCATAAGGGGTTAGTTTTTGCTAACCCCTTTATAATAAAGTTATGTTTTGCGGTTAATCCGATTAACTTTTCAACTTAACATTCGCAGAAGGAGTCCTACTGTGTAGGGCCAAAATCATTTGATCTTTCAATGCTTCTGTAAGCTCCGGTTTGTTATTTGAGTCCGGGTTTGCTTGCACTGCGCAGATCTGATTTGCTCCAGCACAAGAAGGCGTTGTGCTTTGGAATGTATAGTCTTGAGAATCTGTTGGATTACCACTTGGGTCTAATGTGAACCAATTCATAATTACTTATTTCTTTAGATACTATCATAATTTAGTTAATTGATCTCGAAGACATTTTTATACGCTTCGGCCCCCTGCAAATTCCGAAAGGAAGATGCTTTTTTTGGCTTTAGGACTCCTTATTTGACCAAAAACTTTTCCATGTACCATTTTCTGGGGAATGTCGTAAATCTACGTCCATGTGCATCGCGCACCGGACCTGCGCAACAGCAGTTTCCGAATAAAGACCTGCGGTTTACCATAATCTGTCCAGCAGTTCTGCAGCTCATAGCTGTAGACTCGTAGCTCATCATGGAGCTAGCGTAGCGTCCGTTTTTTGGCTGCCTTCCAGATTGTCCTTTACTTGTCTTCTTTTGTTGCATGATGATTCTGTTAATATTCCTTTTTTCTTCTTTCGTATATTTCAAAGATATAATATCGATATTGGCTAAAACCGGTCATATGGTGACTGAAAAATGTTGTAATTTTGATGATTTGACATTTTTTTACGACTATCCGCTATCTCTTCTTGTAACCAGTTTTTTCTTAGCACGGTATATGGAGCTTTCAGATACATGAAGCAATCTTGCAAGTTCGTTATAGGTTAGATTGCGGTATAGCTCGGGTAACTGATCGGCAAGATAGAATAAGCGATCTGTGGCCAGGGAGATTGCATCCATAACCCTAAAGTGATCCAGTTGGTATTTCTTTTTATGTATTAAAAGCTGCAATAAGGTATCGATACCTTTATCATTGTTGCGGTAGGATTTTATTTTTTTGTAGGGGATCTGCAGTACGATTCCTGGCTTGATAGCAACAATATCTCCCAGTGCCGGGCTTTGGCTGTAATAATGCATGGTCGTGAAAAAGCCCATATTGGGCAGGGCAACTGTCAAGATCTGTTTATTGTCGTTACATGAGATGTACCGTTCTTTAACCAAAAACCACGTAGTACGATATACAGATTTTCTTGTTGACCGTCCGATTCATATAATACTTGCCCTTTTTTAACATGTAGGATCTGTGCATTTTTCTCCAACCAGTTTCTATGGAAATCTTCAAAAGGTGGATATATCTTTCTCCAATAGACATAAAAGTCTTGCAATGCTTCTTTTTCTGTGTAATAGATTCCCATAGTTTAGTCTAAAGTTTTATAAAGCACAGCGGTATTGCGTAGACGTCGCAACTGTGCGTCGCTAAGATTCGTAAATACAGCAATTTCATTGTCACTCAAATAGTCGATATAGGGTGCGTACTCTTCCAAGAAGTAATGTAACCTTTCATGACGATCGGAAAGCTGTCTCAAAAATTCTGATAAAAAGTGTTTGGAACCATATAGAAGATCAATATTTGCTCGCCACTGATTGAATTCTGCGACATCTGTGCTGATCATATGCAGTTTGTCTAGCGGTATTTCGAGCAACCAGGTAGGTGCCAGCGCTTTTGTATAAAACCGAAAATAGATCTGATCATAGATCCAGCAGGTGTCGGGAGTCAAGAGTTGGATCAATGATGAGGGCTCAATACTCCGTTTGGTACGATGGTATTCTTTTATCAGTCCGTGAACCAAAAAGAAAAGGCTGGCTTGGGGGTGTTCTAATCTTTGACCAGGTTTCAAATAGTGAACCTGAATACTTGCTATTAATTCCTGTTCATGCGAACAGCATTGGATACCCAATTCTTTTAACCGGAGAAAGAAATAGGGGAGTAACCGCGCTTTAATTTCAACATCATTTTTCATATCTATTAAGATTTAGAGATCAACCTATATAGCATGTTGGTGTTATATTTTTTTATAATAGGTCGCGTCAAATAACATATAAATTGATCTATCATAAAATTAAGGCCTAATATGATAGTCTGGAAGGTATCTTTTATTCCACAGCTTGCTCTTTGGAGGTATTTATTATGCACTTGTATTGTTTTGGTTTATAAAATGTTTCTAAATGAAATTTTTGAGTATATTTTATACCATTTGCTGTATTTTATATAAAATTTGGTAAAATAAATTTTTGTTTAAAACGATATTTTAATACATTTAAAGTTTCTGTTATTTATAGTGTTAAATATATTGCTATATATAAAGTAGTTTTATGAAAGAATTCCATGATAACCTATTTGACTGATCGTTAGAATTGAGCCGGATCCAGTCATCCGTGCCGAGAAATTGATAGCGGTATTTGGCGTTGGAAAAAGGTCTATTATCAACAGGGCGAAAGGATATACGGTGCTCCGGGTGGATGAAATACAGAAATTGATGGCAGTTTTTAGTTTCAGCTGGATAGATATAGCAAAGCTAAATGGTGAAGCTTATTTTGACAGTTCATTATATGATTATGTCAGGCTTACAAAGGAAAATTTTTTTCGTGAAATCTCCAAATATGTGCGTATTTACCGAGACCTTCTGGAAGAGATGTTACAGATGGAGAATCCCTGGATTAAGATCAGCTGCTCGGATGTACCGATGTTTCATATCATGAGATTTGAGCATTTGACCTATTTTAAGCTCTATATGTATTATCATCATAAGTTTGATAAAAGCATCACTTATGAAAAATTTAAAGAACAGTTAAAATTGCTCTGCCTGGATGTATCTTTTGAAACTATAGCACAAGCTTATGCTTCCATTAAAAGTTTTGAAATTTGGGATCGTAAAACTTTTGAAGAATTGCTGTTGCTGCTTAAAGAATGCAACGATTACGGCAAATTTGAAGAAAATGATTCACTGCGCATATTAATGAAAGAAACGAATTTACTGGCCAGGTACCTGAATACGTGTGTAAAGTCTGCCCAAAAAAGTGATCGGGCGGAAGTGAAGTTTTACGAGTATGAATCCATTCTGAGGGATGGTTTTGTGGTTTTTGGAAATGGAGAGCGTCCGTTTAAATTGAGCAAGAATGAATTTATGCTGCAGAGTTTTGTAACCAGTGACCCGATACTGATGGCAGATTTTAATGATTCATTTGCTGCATTGATAGGCCGTTCTAATTTTCTGATCAAAACTTCGGTGCGAAATCAATGTTCTTTTGGTACACATTTTCAGCAGCTTTTCAAGCTGTACAAGAAATGTATTTTCCATCACAAATAGCGCTTTTTCTTTAAACCTGTCAGTTGCTGACTATACAGCAGTTTAGAAGGGAATTGACGCTAACATGAATCATATGGAGGAAAACCAATCGTGTCGTTGTCTCGGACAACCATCGGAACCAAAGGGCTGCCAGCATAATTGCTGGCTTGTTTTTTTAGAGTCCTTGAGAAAAGAGATCCTGGATTGCAAAACGGAAATCAAAGATCTGATCTGCCGTAAAATTCCCGATCAGCCCGTGGTATTGGTAAGTAGTAGAGAGGTATGCCAATACGCAGTCATCACTCCTAAAACACTCTACCGCTGCGAGAAAAAAAACATGATCAGCTACCATAGCAGGACCAGTAAAGGCAAACTGTATCGCTATGAGGATATGGTCAAACTGAAAAAAATATACCACAATCTACCTGATTGAGCATACCATTGATAGATCTATATTCCGCCCGGAATAGCGACCTTATTTCTTCTTTCGTATTTCCGTTTCTACTTCAATTTTTTTTAACTTTTGCTAGGGTTTACTAGCCATTGTATTCGCACACTGTTCGGGAAGGCTTCGGCAATCCTCTACCGTTTTCCTTCTTTTTGTCTACTTTTTGTCTACCGTTTGTCTACTGTTTCGGTATAGGCGAGGTATAGGAATGGTATAAGATCGGTATACTTTTACCGAATAAAGGGCGAACAAGTCCCGAGCAAGTCCCGAACAGCTCTCGAACAAATGAGCTTTAAAATTGGCCAGTGACGGAGTAACAAAGTGATCAGTGGCAGAGTGAAAATAGACGTTCATTCTAACGTTCTAACCTTATAATTATTTAACCATCGAACTCATTAAGAAAACGCATAGGACAGCAACTGGACAATTTACTTTTCTTATGGTTCTTATCCCCAATTTGGACTGGTCAGCAAGTGGACAAAGGTGTTTTACCTCTTGATTTTGAGCTGTTTCATGTCGTATGTTTGCTTTTGTAAAGTGAGCTATACCGGTATGCATCAATGCTTTATGATGGTTTAATTTTTAAAAATAAAAACAATGGGAACAATTTTGCACGGAGCGCTAGGAGGATTTAGCGGTAAAGCGGGAGCTATTATAGGTTCTAGCTGGAAAAGTATTAATTATATTAAGGGATTGTCTAAGAAGCGGACAAAACCTGCATCGGAGGAGCAGCTTATACAGCAGGCGCGTTTTTATACGATTGCCAAATTCATCATGCCGATAGCACCTTTTGTCGAGCTGGGCTTCGGTCAGATCAATGCCGATACCATGACACCTACCAATGTGGCACTGCAGACCAATATCAAGACCGCGGTGGTGGGTACATATCCCAATTTTACGCTTGACTATAGTAAGATCTTGATTTCAAAGGGTAATCTGCAACCTGGTGGTACCATCGGAGCCAGCGCTTCGATCGGTATCCTCTCGGTTACCTGGTCGCCCGAGGCTATTGAAATACAGAAAGGCGAGTTAGATGATGCCGTACATATTTTGTTGTATGTACCTGCTATCGATGAGTTCTTAACGGCTCCTGTTCCACCGACTAGAGGAAGTGGGGCAGTGGATATCGAATATCCTGAACATTTCATGAGTGAAAAGGCACATGCCTGGATGTTCTTTGCCGATAGAAAAGGAAAACGCATAAGTAGAACGAATTATCTTGGTGAACTTGATTTAACGTAATGGTTTAACCTGTAGCCGGTGTAAAATGCCGGCTACTTAATCGATGTAAGATGAAAAAAATCAAAGTGAAAATGGTAGTCAGACGGTACGCTTAAAATTTCAAAAGGCCCGTCAATTTTTAAATCCTGTCAACGCAGTTATCCAGCTGGGGTTCAACCGCAGCAAAAACAAAGGTACTGCTATAGGTAGAGCCATGTCGTTTACCTTGCATAGTGCAATGGAGGGAACGTACCCTGATATCACGGTGAATCCGGCCAAAGCTAAACTAAGTGTGGGCACTAAGGGTGTTTTAACAGATGTACAGGTTGACCGGTCGTCGAACACTATCCGTATGAATTGGGATTCGACTGTCAGTTCAGGAAATAGGAATATTGCTGCAGATGACCGGGTATTGCTTTGTGCTTATGCGGTAGAGCAGGAACTTGCAGCGGTCAACGAGGGACAGGTGTGGCGCAGCGCTGGCCAAATGGATCTACAGTTGCCTGACGGGATGATGCACATGCCAGTTCACCTTTATTTAGTTGTGTACGACAGGAATAAACGTAACTGCAGTGACAGTCAGTATCTGGGGTTACTTAAATAGGCTCATGGTGATGAAATCTGTAGTAAAAGTATTGCGTAAAAAGCATGGGAAGAACAGTACCCTGTCTGAAATCTACCTGAATAATCAGTTTATCTGCTATGGTCTAGAAGACATCCCTCGGGAGAAAAAGATACCAGGAAATACGAGCATTCCTGCAGGAAGATATAAGCTTGGTTTCAACTGTGATGGCGGTATGAACGGTAACTATTATGAGCGTTTTCCTAAACTCCATAAAGGAATGATCGAAATCAAGGATATTCCTGGGTTTAAATATGTCTACATCCACATCGGAAATACGCACAAAGAAACGGCTGGTTGCCTGCTCGTGGGAACGGGTTATGTGTTTGAAAAAGGAGAGTATCGTTTGCTACAGTCGGTGATGGCGTATAAGAAATTGTATGCATTGCTGGTGGAATTGATGGTTAGCGGGGAGGTGTTTATTAAAGTTGGTGAGTAAGGTAGTGATAGATTAACCAAATAACTAGTGAACGATTTGTCACTCATGCCGTGACAGGCAATTACTTTTTTTCGTTAAGGATTTGATTTTATTGGCACTCAAGATTCTCTTCGAGGTTTTCCTTGATGAA
>NZ_ASZT02000156.1:0-11900 GCF_001006065.1 Sphingobacterium sp. IITKGP-BTPF85 | reverse complement strand
TCGCGGGTTCGAGTCCCGTCCGGACCGCTGGAATAAAAAAGCTTTCAATGCAAATTGAAAGCTTTTTTTGTTTATTAGGATTTCTCCCTAATTCACCTGTTCTTTTTTTATTACATTTTCTATAGATAGCTTTTAGTATAGCTATACGAAATATGCATAAAGTAAAACATGTTCAACATCTTGAACATCTAAATACCCTATTATTTTAACGCTTTTAATCTATTTTTCAAACTCAGAGATAGATCTAGCAGATTATTGTGGTAACTCGTCCCTAAATATCATTTTTGACTCATAATAGCGCAAGACAAGCTTATCATTGGCTAACTGTCTAAATTAAATGTACACTCTAAAATTCCTATCAATATATAGATACTGACAAAAAAAAGAAGCCTTAATATGCAAGGCATACGAAGGCTTCTCTTTTGCTTTATTATAAAGCTATTATTCTGCGCTCACAGAGAATTCCGCTGCTGCAGCAAAGTCTTGTCCATTTTGCGAACTTAATGCTGTAAAACGAATAAAACGACCTTTTACTGGCTTAGCCAAAGTTACTGTCTTCGGTTTTCCGTTATTTTCGAAATTACCTTCAGCAACTGGCTCGCTCCAATTCTTACCATCTGTACTCACTTGCAATTTATAGCCTTTAATGGTACCATTACCACCACCTTGACGTGGGGTATAGGTAAAAGCTTTAATGGTTTTAATTGCATTCGCATCAAAATCTACCCAATGCGGATATTGTGCCACAGTAACAGAATACATCGAATGCCAAATTGTACTTGGATCACCATCTAATAAATTAGAAGCTTCACCTTCCCCTGTTTCTTCACTCGAAGCAAATACAACTTGCATCGGGATACTTTCTATTTTAGGAAATTGGAAGGAAGCTTTCAATTTCTCATTGCCCTTTGCCCATGCTGTCACAATACCACCTTCACGTAAGTTAACAGGAGCTTTGTATATTTGTGGCTTTCCTTTACCAATGGTATAATATAGTTCCGCACCTACCTGCTCACTTGCGATATGCACATCACCGTTACGGCTTCTTGACACCGAGATCGGCACATCACCCGCTAGAGATACCTGAGACTTCTGACGATAATCCTGATTAGCAACAGGACGGATAATAAAGCCAAACGAAGTTGATTTTGCTTTCACACGATCTTGTTCCAATGGAGGTCCTTGCCCACAGCTATTTCCACCCAAACCGGTAACTGCCGCATCCACATGTAAATGTGTACCTGAGCTTTTTGGTAATTTATAGGGATGACTTGCTAAGGTAACTTCCATCTCGCTCCACGGTAATGCAGATGTCGACATATGATCTTTGGCAATAAAGACCACACCAGACCCCGACTCATCCGTTAAAGCTGTCCAACGCACCTCTTCATTATTACTCATACTTTGAGGATTGGGCCATGGAACAAATTGGTCTTTAACCGTACACGTATGTAACTCTATATTCTGTGCAGTTTTACGGTCTGCATAGTTATTGATCGGTCCTCTTCCGTAATACGTATAGTTGCTATATTGATCTGGTAGCTGCAAACCATAACCTAATCGGGCTAAAGCTAACGTTTCATCATTGGATGTCACATTAGTGGCTAATTCGAGCGAACCATCTTGATATACTGTCCAGACCTGATTTGTTGTAAACTTGAAGTCATTAGCGCCAAAAGGTTTGTCTTTATGTTCTTCAATCGTATATGTTCCAGAAGTACCACCATGAATAGTCGCTGCATTAGGCGCTTGCGATTCGACCATAAATGATAGAATGATTGCTCCATCTTGTCTCGTGTAGATCGAGCTGGATAATGCTTTGTGCTTCAGATTATGTAAGCCCTTTTGAAACCATTGCTGATAAGCCCAGTTATCATTATCTACTGGTGCACGGAAAGCATCTAATTTAGGTCCCTCACCGTCACGAATAACCTGTTTACCAGCATAGTTTAGGCTATAAATACTACCATTTTCCGTATCAAACTTAATAATGAAATCTGAACCTTTAATTACTTTTAACTTTTGTTCATCAACGATGCTTAGTTTAGCGTTTGTCTGAACAGCAGCTATAGTAGGTTTTTCACTTGCAGCTTTAACAAACAACTGTTCCTCCATCTGTAAATATCCTTTAGCTGCCCATAATTGATCTTTAACTAATAAGAACTGTACTTTAACAAAGTATTCCGATTGTTTATTTAATTTTTGAAAGTCCAAAGGTAATGTAACCACTTTCTTCTCACGTGCTCCAACTGTTTCACCCTTTACTACTGAGACAGGCTTCTGTATCTCCACACCATTTTCATATAAAGACCAAACGATATCGTAATCCGCTAAAGAAACAAAATAGTTCTTATTAAAGATTTCTATTTTACCCTGTGCAATATCAACAGCCTTAACGCCCACATTCTGGTAAACTTTCTTTACCTCATAATATTGTGGCTTTGGCTTCATATCTGCGAAAATCAAACCATTATTGACAAATGTTCCATCATTAGGTTTATCACCAAAATCACCACCATAAGCAAAGAACTTTTCACCAGACTGTTTATCATAATAATACATGGCCTGATCGATCCAATCCCAAGTAGCTCCGCCCATAAAGAAATTTGTCGATTCAATTGCTTCCCAATAATCAATCAGGTTACCTGATGCATTCCCCATAGAGTGTGCATATTCGGAAATATGGAACGGGTATTTCATCTTAAACTGCCTTTTTACAGCTTGACGAACCCATTCGATCGAAGGTATTGGTTCGACCCCATATCAACGATATTATTATTACGCTCGTACTGAACAGGACGTGATGTATCAAATTTTTTAATCGCATCATATGCCGCTACAAAGTTGTTTCCTGGGCCGGCCTCATTACCCAATGACCAGAGAACAATAGAAGGATGATTTACATTTGCATGAACCATCTCCAAGTTACGTGCTACGTGTGCATTCTTCCATTCCGGAGGGTGTGAAAGAGAAGCATCGCCATAGTAATATTCATGACTTTCAATATTAGCCTCATCTTCTAAATAGATTCCGTATTTATCACATAAGTAATACCAATATGGATCATCTGGATAATGTGAATTACGAACATGATTGATATTCGCTTTCTTCATCAAGATGATTTCTTGCTCCATCTGCTCATGTGTCACCACTTTTCCTTTCTCAGGATTTGATTCGTGGCGATTTACCCCTTTTAATTTTACAGTTTTACCATTTACAAAGAAATAACGTCCTGCCAAACCAAACTCATCATCAGAAGCCTTTGTATCTTTAATTTCCACTTTACGGAAACCAACATAAAGAGAAGATGTTTCTATTGTACGGTTTTTACTATCTTTTAATTCAGCAACAAGTGTGTACCGGTATGGACGCTCTGCTGACCATTTATTGGGGTTTTCAACTTGAAGAGTAGCTTTAACGATAGATGAGGTATTCGGATTAATATCTACCACATCACTAGATACCAAAATAGATTTTACAGCTGTATTAACATCGCTATAAAGTTCATTCGCATAGAGACTATATTTAATCTGATGACCTTTAGCAACTTTTTTATCTTTATTTAAGATTTCTGCTTTAATACTTAAAGTTCCATTTTGATACTTTTCATCCAAATCTGGAATAGCGACAACATCACGAATCTGAACCTTCGGCTTTGATGTTAAAGCAACTGTTCTGAATATTCCTGGAAGACGGAACATATCCTGAGCCTCAATAAATGAGGCATCTGAATTTCGATATACTTCTACCGCGACAACATTCTCACCTTTCTTATTCAAATAATCAGTGATATTAAAAGAAGCTACATTACGTGAGTTTTTTGAAAAACCGATGTACTTCCCATTGATCCATAGATAAAAAAATGAATCTACTCCATCAAAATTAATATAGATATCACGGCCGTCCCAATTGGTTGGCACCTCAAATGAGCGTCTATAAGATCCGACTTCATTTCTATAGATATACGTTGTCCAATGCTTCGGAGGAGTACGCATAACACCTCCGCGCCAGTCATCCACTTTTACCTGATGTTGAAAAATAACCGGTTGGTTGACATAGATAGGCACACCATATTTTAGCGTACCATCTTTTTGAATACCCGCTATATTCCAGCTCATCGGAACACCAACATTATCCCAAGCTGTTACATCTGCTTTAGGATCAAAAAAATTCTTCGGTCTTTCATCAGGAGTTTTTACCCAATTAAATTTCCAGGTACCGTTTAAAGACTGCCAATACTCACTATTTTCCGGTAATACTTTACGAGCCTTATCAGCATCTTTAAAAGAGAAAAAATAAGCATGGGGTTGCTCCTTATTGAGCGCGAGGTCTTGGGGAGACTCCCACTCTTTACCTGTTGGAATCGTTTCGACCCCATAACGAAAGCCCGCAATCGGATCTCCGATTTGTGCGTTCACCTGAAAGGCCAATGCTAATAAAACTGCCATGACACAGCTTATTCGCATAGATAATGATTTGATCATATTCATTTATTAAATAGAGGTTGTCCACAAAAATATAAGCAATATAATGAAATACAAGTACCTACAATTAATCATTCGATTGCGTAAAATTTATATATATAAAGATGGATAAGTTCCATTCTGTTCAAAAAGTTAATCAGGAAAGCTTCATAAACGGCTGAGTGTCCAAAATCAAAAATAAACTTGATGCACACGAAACCACTATTTTTTTCGTTTAAAAAATTTACGCTTATCAAAAAAAAGAGTAGGTTTGGCCCTACGTAGAATGGGTTTTTCTACCAAACATCATAAATATTAAACTCGTTGGGTTACTATTAGTTATATTAAGGTATTAATAGGTGAGTAAGATCAGTAAATCAAATAAGCTCGAGAATGATGAGCAAATCATAGCCGGTATTAAATCGGGTAGTAGTATTGCATTGGATGCAATATATGAATTATACTATCCATCTATTGCCCATATGATTTCTCAAAATAACGGAGGCGAAGATGAGGCAAAAGATATCTTCCAAGAGGCCGTGATTGTTCTTTATGACAAGGTTTCTAAAGGTAATTTTGAATTAAGCAGTAAACTTAAAACCTATCTATATTCGATTTGCAGAAGACTTTGGCTTAAGCAGTTAAATCGTGCAGGTTTTGGATCAGTAGATATCCGCAGTTATGAAGATTCGTTGCCGGATAACGATGATATCGAGCGACATCAGGAGCTTGACAAAAAATTTGAACAAATGGAACATGCAATGTCTCTTTTAGGAGAACCTTGTAAAACCATTCTCCACGATTTCTATATCCAGAACCATTCCATGCAGGAGATCTGCGAGAAGTTTGGATATACCAATACAGACAATGCCAAAACTCAAAAATACAAATGCCTGCAAAGATTGAAAAAACTATTTTTCATGCAGTAAAAAAATTAGTATAACAAACAATGAGTATGATGAGCCAACAAGAGTTTTTTGAATTAGCAGATCGCTATCTCAGGGATGAAATGATAAAAGAAGAGCGTGCTTCTTTCGAATCTTTCTGTGCAGAAAACCCTTCTTTCTCGGCACAGCTAACGCAACACCGTCAATTTCTTGACAATCTTAAAGATACACAGTCACGTATTGATTTCAAACAGCAACTCGCACAGTCCGCTAAAAGTTATCACCAATCGCATCAGCAGGCGAAAGTGATTCCGATGAAGCAAACAAAAGTAATCTCTTTGTGGGAAAAATTGAAAGCAAGTTCATTAGTAGCTGCTTCGGTAGCCGTAGTTGCCGTATT
Source organism: Sphingobacterium sp. IITKGP-BTPF85 (assembly GCF_001006065.1). Taxonomy (NCBI): domain Bacteria; kingdom Pseudomonadati; phylum Bacteroidota; class Sphingobacteriia; order Sphingobacteriales; family Sphingobacteriaceae; genus Sphingobacterium; species Sphingobacterium sp. IITKGP-BTPF85. The sequence goes on along the minus strand of NZ_ASZT02000156.1, from coordinate 6,150 downwards.
TTCCACCTTATGGATTTCAGGATATTATAAGAATATTGACAAAGCCAATACTGATTACAGTGCATTGAAGCGTGACATGAATAATGTAAAGAAAGATGTCAACGAACATAATGCTGCGCTGAAAAGTATTAATAATAAATCAACCAAAGCAAGTGAATCTTCTGCCAGTCAATATGGAGCTACAGGGTTTATGGTTTCAAATAATGGTTATGTCGTGACCAACTACCATGTTGTAAGTGGTGCCGATTCTATTTATTTGCAAAATAATAAAGGTGAATCTTATAAAGCACAGGTAATCCATTCGGACGCCAGCAATGATTTAGCGATACTACTAATTGAAGATGCTAACTTTAAAAGAGGCAAAACTTTACCATACACCTTTAAAACCGCAGCATCAGATTTAGGGGAAGATATATATACGATAGGTTTCCCACGGGATGAGGCCGTGTACGGGCAAGGATATTTGAGTTCATCGACAGGATATGCGGGTGATACAATCGCTTATCAAATTTCAATCCCTGTTAACCCAGGAAACAGCGGTGGTCCAGTAATGGACACCAAAGGAAATGTTATCGGTATTATCTCCGGTAAACAAAGAGGGATTGATGGTGCCGGTTTTGCAATCAAAACAAAATCGATATTGAAAGCATTAGATGAAATACCTGCCGATTCATTGCAAGGGCAAGTAAAATTAAATAAGAAAAATATGCTCTCTGGTCTTTCAAGAACAGAGCAAATAAAAAGAATGCAAGATTATATATACATGGTGAAAGTATATTAATCACATTTAATACCCATAAAAAAAGGCATCAATTCAATTGATGCTTTTATGAATAATATACTCCTAATTATAAATTAGGCTGTGGAGTTGTTCTTAAGTAAGGTTTGATTTCTTTAAAGCCTTTCGGGAACTTTGCAGGGATGTCCTCTGTTTTGATAGCAGGGACCACAATCACATCCTCTCCATGTTTCCAGTCCGCAGGTGTAGCTACAGAATAATCGGCAGTCAACTGTAAAGAATCAATAACACGTAATATTTCATCAAAATTACGACCGGTAGATGCAGGGTACGTTAGTGTTAATTTAATTTTTTTATCTGGCCCTATAATAAATACCGAACGTACTGTTACCGTTGCAGAAGCATTGGGGTGAATCATATCATACAATTCGGATACATGATGATCTTCGTCAGCAATAATCGGAAAATTAACAGTAGTATTCTGGGTTTCGTTGATATCCTGTATCCAATCCAAATGATCTTGAACAGGATCAACACTTAAAGCGATTGCTTTCACACCCCTTTTATCAAACTCCGATTTTAATTTCGCTGTTCGTCCAAGTTCAGTTGTACAAACAGGTGTATAATCAGAAGGGTGCGAAAAAAACACAACCCAGCTATCTTTAATAAACTCATGGAAATCAATATCTCCTATTGTCGTCTGCGCTTTAAAATTTGGCGCTTCATCTCCTAATCTTAAACTCATATCTTTCTTTTTTAAATTCGTAATACACTATATACTCTACAAATATAGTAGATTTTTATTTATAACAAAATCTAAGCTTTGTTTTTTACAAAAACCTGTTAAAAATTATTAAACTTTATTATGCGAGCATAATAATAAAATAAGTATATTTACTTACAAACCATTACCAATGTACACATTATGAATTTTGAATTAAACGAAGAATATAGCATGATTCAGGAAGCTGCTCGAGATTTCGCGCAGCAGGATTTAAAACCGGGTGTCATAGAACGGGATGAGAAAGCACTATTCCCTTACGACCAGGTGAAGAAAATGGGTGAATTAGGATTTATGGGCATGATGGTCGACAGTAAGTATGGAGGTGCAGGGCTTGATGCATTAGCTTATACCTTGGTCTTGGAAGAAATTGCTAAAATCGACGCATCAGCTGCAGTGATCATGTCTGTTAATAATTCTCTCGTATGCTACGGCTTAGAAGCTTTCGGCACCGAAGAGCAAAAAGAAAAGTATTTAAGACCTTTAGCTTCTGGAGAAAAGCTAGGTGCTTTTGCCCTATCCGAACCTGAAGCGGGTTCAGATGCAACATCTCAGCACACAACAGCAATAGATCAAGGAGATCATTACCTTTTAAATGGCACTAAAAACTGGATCACAAATGGCGGTAATGCCGATATTTGCCTCATCATTGCACAGACGCATCCCGAAAAAGCACATCGCGGCATAAATGTACTGATTGTAGAAAAAGGGATGCCTGGTTTTACAATCGGACCAAAAGAGAATAAACTTGGCATCAGAAGCTCAGATACCCACTCACTCTTATTTACTGATGTTAAAGTCCCTAAAGAAAACCGCATAGGTGAAGATGGATTTGGATTCAAATTTGCCATGAAAACATTAGATGGAGGTAGAATTGGTATTGCGGCCCAAGCATTAGGTATCGCCGCAGGTGCTTATGAATTCGCTCTTGCTTATGCAAAAGAGCGAAAAACCTTTGGAAAACCAATTGCAGATCATCAGGCTATCCAATTTAAACTCGCAGATATGGAAGTTGAAATAGAAGCCGCAAGACTATTGACATATAAAGCAGCATGGACAAAAGATCAAGGGTTGCCCTACAGCAAAGAAGCGGCAATGGCCAAACTACATGCTTCCGAAGTTGCGATGAAAACAAGTATTGAAGCCGTTCAGATCCATGGTGGATATGGATATGTAAAAGAGTACCATGTAGAAAGATTGATGCGTGACGCAAAGATCACACAGATTTATGAAGGAACTTCTGAGATACAGCGATTAGTCATCGCTAGAGAGATACTAAAATAAAAAGATTCACGGGGTAACCGGTCATGCCCTGTGAATCTGTAAATTTTCCTCTATTTTAAGGATAGCAGATTAAAAAGTGATCAAATTTTATCTGCCATTAAACAAGCTTACCATCTATTGTTGCTAAATAGCCATAATCTTCAAATGCAAAGCTAGAGGTTTCTTTCATTACATAATTTAATAACAACTTAGATTTTAGAAATAAGATTTGCTGTTCTTGAACGTCCTTACTTTTCAAACCATCGTGCATCAGTACCAATGCTAATGGTCTTATCTGCTCCACTTCCAGATCTTCTTTCGCGTAGCTAAATAAAGCTTCATCAGTTACCGTCAAGAAAAATTGACGGCTTTTTTTAAAAAACTCATCGTAAGCTTTATCAAATACAATTGATGAAGGCTCATCAAAAACATGCTGTTCATCGACAAGTAATCTCAAAAACTTACCCATTTCATTTGTCCAATTCAACAATGAATTACTTTCAAATCTAATTCCCATACTATCTTATTTGTCCATTACCCGTTACATACCATTTTTCAGTCACTAATTTTTCTAAGGCAAAAGGTCCTCTAGCGTGAAGCTTTTGTGTAGAAATACCGATCTCAGCTCCTAAACCAAATTCTCCACCATCTGTAAATCGCGTGGAGGCATTTGCATACACTGCAGCAGCATCCACAGCATTCATAAATCGTTCCAATTTTTCAGAATCATTGGAGACAATACATTCTGAATGACGGGAGGAATAAGTAGCAATGTGCGTCAAAGCCTGTTCCAGTCCGTTTAATATCTTAATTGAACATTTAAGATCTAAAAATTCACGCCCAAAATCAACTTCATTTGCTTGTTGCAAATAAGGATATCCCAATCGCTCTAAAATAGCATAACTCCGTTCATCAGCAAAAACTTCCACCCGCTCCTTTTCAAAGGGAACGATAATTCCATCTAAAAATGAATCAGCAATCTCCTCATCTAATAATATCGTATCCAATGCATTGCAAACAGAAGGTCGGGATATTTTTGCGTTAGCAACAATAGCAACAGCCTTATCGATTGTTGCTGATTGCTCTACATAGGTATGACACACCCCAGCACCTGTTTCAATAACGTGTACTTTAGCATGCGCACGAACAAAATCAATCAATGATTGCGAACCTCGGGGGATAATAATATCCACAAATTTAGTTGCCGTAAGTAATTCTTGTACAAATTTCCGGTCTGTTGGCAGTAATTGAACAATATTTGGGTTTAAATGATGCTGAATCAAAACTTTTTGAATGATCTCAACCAATATCTGATTTGTATGAAAAGCATCTGTGCCACCCCGCAACAGACAAACATTGCCCGAGCGAATACATAATGCAGCCACATCAATAGTCACATTCGGTCTAGACTCATATATAACCGCGACTACACCCAAAGGAACTGCTTTCTTTTCCAACAATAAACCATTATCCAAAATCTGCTGGTTTAATAACTTTCCGGAAGGATCAGGAAGTTTAGCAACATCCAACACACTTTTTGCCAAAGCCTCTATCCTTTCGGCATTCAAAACCAACCGATCCCTTTTCGGATCATCTGCATCTAATAATTTCAGATCTTTTTCATTTTCAAATAGAATAGCAGTAACCCGTGCTCGCAATGTCTCTGCCAGATCAGTTAAAATATGTGCTTTTGTATCTGAATCCAATTGACTTATATCCCTTGTTGCAGCCAATGCTGCTTCTAATTGCTCTGTGATATTTTCCATATTATAACAATACGATATCATCAGCATGTGCTAAGATGATATCTTTACGTTTTACATTCTTCATTAAATCGCCCATATCCCACTTAGATTTAGCAACAGCAATGATTTGATCATCTTCGTCAAAAATATGGAACACTTCACCTTCCTCAAACTGTTCAACACAGGTTTTAACACCAACAAGTAAGAGACTTTTTCGTTGCAAAAGTGCCTCTACAGCACCTCTATCAATAATTACTTTACCCTTAATTAAACTTCCACTTGCTAACCATTTATTGCGGGAAGAAACCTTTTTAGGCTGTGCCATGCAGATCGTACCCGTTTGACCTTCGATCGCCTTCAGCAAGGCATTTTCAGTTTGCATGCTAAAAATAACAGCCCGTATCCCCATCTGATTAGCCAACCGTGCAAAATTTAATTTTGACGTCATACCACCAAGACCGACAGAAGACTTATCTGTTCTTGCTAAAGAAAGTGCCGCCTTATCGATCACTTTTAATTCGGGGATAACTATTCCTTCCGAATCCATAACTCCGGGTACCGAAGTTGTAAATAAAATTTGCTCAGCACCAAAGCCAACTGCAATCAAAGTCGCCAACTCATCATTATCAGAAAATTTCAATTCTTTATTACTCACCACATCATTTTCATTGGCAATAGGAATAATGTTATTTTTCCATAAAGTTTCATAAGTATTTTTCAATTGCACAAATTGATTCCTATTTGCAAAATGCTGACGCTCACATAAACTTTGAGCTAAAGCAATTTTAAAGGGTCGAAAATAAGTACTATAAATTTGCAATAACAAAGGATTACCAATAGCTGCTGCAGCCTTTCTTTCTGACAAAGTCCCCGAATACCGTGTCAAAAACTTTTTCCCTGCCGCAACTGCTCCTGAAGAAACCAGAACGACATTATATTTCTGTTGTATTTGAGCAACCTGTCTTGCAATCTCCAATACGATCCGTTCATCTACCTCCCCGTCCGCTGTCGTAATAGAAGCTGAGCCAAACTTGATAACAACAATTGGCTTTTTCATATATTTTTTTGTGTTTATTTTGTTTAGGTAATTACTTATTCTTATAAAAATAAAGAAGCGTTTTGACAAAAGAAAGGTTTATGAAAAATTATCTACCAAAAAGGTATATTTTATATGGTACAATTTGTGTAGGAATACTCTCAATTCAAAACACCATCATATATGAATCGTTTACTTAACAGTATCATGGTTGCTTCGCTTTTGTTCGTTTCATGCCAACAAAAGAACAAGGAGGCTGCCCAATCCAAAGAAACAGCGACAGTGGGCGGTGATAAAGACAAGCACGGCTGTATCGCCAGTGCAGGATACACTTGGTCAACTTTAAAAGATAGCTGTGTTAGGCCTTTTGAACAGATACAATTGGATATCGTTAATAATTCAGATAGCTATGAAACAGCGGCATTTCTGATTATTGATGATAAGAAACATGCTGCAGAGGTTTTTCTAAAAGAAAGCCCAGAAAGCATTGTCTTAAAACACGTCAAAGAATATGAATATGAAAATCAGGATTACAAGTTAATTCAGGATCAGCATTGCTGGACATTAATTAAAGGCGACAAAACTT
>NZ_ASZT02000155.1:0-12028 GCF_001006065.1 Sphingobacterium sp. IITKGP-BTPF85 | reverse complement strand
AAAGACCCGAGATGTCACAGTCGGCATTACGTTATAGTGATCGCCTGATTATAACATCAGATAACCCGAGAACGGAAGATCCGCTTGTTATTATCAAAGAGATGGAAGCGGGTGTTGCTCCTGAGCAAAAGAGTAAAGTTTTGTCTATTGCCGATCGTAAAGAGGCTATCCGAGTAGCATATCAATTGGCTAAGCCAGGTGATATTATTGTGGTAGCTGGAAAAGGACATGAAAAGTATCAAGAGGTGAATGGTGTACGCCATCATTTTGATGATAAAGAAATTTGAATTAACATTTAACGAAGAATAAGAATATGTTGTACCATTTATTCACATGGTTAAACGAATACGTGCACATTCCAGGAGCTGGACTGTTTCAGTATATTTCTTTCAGAACATCGATGGCGGTGATTGCATCATTGATCATCACGACTGTGTTTGGAGGAAAACTGATTCAGGTACTTCAGAATAAGCAAGTGGGAGAGACCATCCGTGATTTAGGATTAGAGGGGGAGAAAAAGAAACAAGGTACACCAACTATGGGTGGTTTGATTATTATTGCAGGTATTCTTATTCCGACTTTATTGTTTGCGAAGCTGACGAATATTTATGTCATCATTATGATCGTTTCTACACTTTGGATGGGAGCTGTCGGATTTTTGGATGATTATATTAAAGTATTTCGTCATAATAAGGAAGGTCTGGCTGGCCGTTTTAAGGTAATCGGTCAAACTGGTTTAGGTATTTTCATTGCATGTACAATGTATTTTCATCCAGAAATTGTCGTACGTCAAAATGTTGCGTCACCTACTTCGACTAAACCTGTTGAGGTTGTGATCAATCAGAGTACCGGTGAGAAGACTTATGCAGAGAATGTGAAATCATCGAAAACAAATATTCCTTTTTATAAGAATAACGAATTTGACTATGCTAAAGTGTTTAAGGTATTTGGACTTAATAGTAATGTTTTAACGTTTATTGTATTCTTGGTCGTTGTAGTATTTATTGTGACAGCGGTATCTAATGGTGCAAATATAACAGATGGTATTGATGGTTTAGCCACGGGTACTTCTGCAATTATTGGTGTTACACTAGCCATTTTAGCTTATGTGTCCGGTAACGTTATTTTTTCAGACTACCTGAATATCATGTATATTCCTAATTCGGGAGAGCTTGTGATTTTTGCAGGTGCTTTTGTTGGGGCATGCGTTGGCTTTTTATGGTACAATACTTATCCTGCTCAGGTATTTATGGGAGATACGGGTAGTTTGGCTATTGGTGGTATTATTGCCGCTTTTGCGATTTTGATCCGTAAAGAACTGCTGATCCCGATATTGTGCGGTGTTTTCTTATTGGAACTGGTTTCTGTTATTTTGCAGGTTTCTTATTTTAAATACACAAAGAAAAAATATGGTGAGGGAAGACGTATTTTCTTAATGTCTCCTTTGCATCATCATTTTCAAAAGAAAGGTTATCATGAAGCTAAGATTGTAACCCGGTTTGTGATTGTTGGAATTATTTTGGCCATTTTGACCATCGTAACATTAAAAATTAGATAACAGTATGGCGAACATTTCATCAACATATTATCCACAGTCGGGAAAACTAATCGTTCTTGGAGCAGGTGAGAGTGGTGTAGGTACTGCTATACTGGCAAAACAGAAAGGGTTTGATGTTTTTGTTTCTGATATGGGAATGATTGCATCGCACTATAAAGTGCAGCTGGATGAAGAACAGATTGCTTATGAGGAGGGCACTCATACCGAGGAACGTATTTTATTGGCGGATCTTGTTGTGAAAAGTCCCGGTATTCCGGAACATGCTCCTTTAGTCATTGCGTTGAAAGCTAAACATATTCCTGTTATTGCAGAAATAGAATTTGCTGCACAATATACCGACGCTAAATTGATCTGTATTACGGGATCAAATGGGAAATCGACCACTACCATGTTGACCTATGAGATGCTGAAGCATGCAGGTAAACATGTAGGATTAGCAGGAAATATCGGTAAAAGCTTTGCGCTGCAAGTAGCACGTGAGCAATTTGATGTTTATGTATTGGAAATTTCGAGCTTTATGCTGGATGATATGTACCAATTTAGAGCAGACATCGCTGTTATTTTGAATATTACCGCTGATCATCTGGATCGTTATGATTATAAGGTGGAGAATTACGTGGATTCTAAGTTTCGAATGATTCAAAATCAGACAAAAGACGATTATTTCATTTATTGTCTGGATGATCCACAAACAGCAACAGGTTTAAAAAGACATCATACTGCAGCAATGCATTTGCCTTTTACACAGGAACAAAAAGTAGAATTTGGAGCATATTTGACTTCAATTAAAGATATTATAATTAACATACCTAATAGCGATACATTTACTATGAGAACGGAAGAGTTGTCTTTGACAGGGAAACACAATGTGTACAACAATATGGCTTCTGGCCTTATTGCTAAGGTTCAAGAGTTGAGAAATCAAGCTATGAAGGAAAGTATGAGCTCATATGTTAATATTGCACATCGTTTGGAGCAAGTAGCTTGTATAGGTGGCGTTAATTATATTAATGATTCAAAAGCAACCAATGTTAACTCGGTTTGGTATGCTTTGGAAAGTGTATCCACACCTATCGTTTTGATGTTAGGTGGCGTGGATAAGGGCAATGATTATGAAATGTTGCGCGATTTAGTTAAAAATAAAGTACGTGCTATTGTTTGTATCGGCAAAGATAATACGGCTATTCACGCCGCATTTGAAGATGATACGGAATTGATCGTAAACAGTTCTTCTATGAAAGATGCGGTGCAATTAGCATCTCATTTGGCTCAAAAAGGAGATACGGTATTGTTGTCACCAGCGTGTGCAAGTTTTGACTGGTTTAAAAATTACGAAGATCGCGGTGATAAATTTAAAGCCGCAGTGATGGAGTTGTAGTGGATATAGGTTTTATAAATCTAAAGTAATTAAATATGGTAGAGCATCTACTTTCTAAATTAAAGGGCGACCGTTGGATATGGATTATTGTAATCCTGCTTTCGGGCTGGTCTTTGTTAGCGGTCTACAGTTCTGTAGGAACGTTGGCATATAAAGAAGGTAAGGGAACAGAATTATATCTGTTCAAGCACTTCTCTTTGATTGCTGTTGGTTTTGTGTTGATGTATTTATCGCATAAACTGGATTACCGTTATTATGCAGGTATTTCCAAATTGTTGATGGCGATAACGGTTCCATTGCTTTTATATACATTGATTTTTGGAAGTAAGGTGAATGATGCAAGTCGTTGGGTTACGATCCCTGTGATTAATCAGACGTTTCAAACTTCCGATTTGGCAAAGTTGGCATTGATTACGTTCTTAGCTCGTATGTTGTCTAGGAAGCAAGAGGAGATAAAAGATGTCAAGAAATCATTTATTCCGATCATGGGTGCTGTTTGTGGTGTCTTTGTTTTAATTGCTTGGGCGAATATGTCTACAGCAATTATGTTGTTTGGGGTATGTGTATTACTGCTCTTAATTGGGCGTATTAGTTTTAAGCAGATCGCTATTGTATCTGCCGGCGTGGTATTGCTCGGAATAATTGTTGTTTCGATCGGTCCAAGACGAGCAACTTATTACAGTCGTGTCAAGTCTTTTATTGGGGTTGAAAAAGATAAACAGGAAGGTATGCCTGTTTCATTTCAGGATGATAAAAACTATCAGGCTAATAATGCTAAGATTGCAATAGCGACGGGAGGTGTTTTTGGTAAAGGACCAGGTAATAGTATTCAGAGAAATGTATTGCCACACCCTTATTCGGATTTTATATTTGCCATCATCATTGAAGAATATGGAACAATAGGCGGTGTCGTCTTAATTTTTCTATATCTCGCTTTGATGTATAGATGTATTCGTATTGTGACATTAAGCCCTAAAGCATTTGGTGCTTTTTTGGCCGCAGGGCTAGGCTTTAGTTTGACTATTCAAGCATTTGCGAATATGGCAGTAGCAGTAGGTTTGGGTCCGGTGACCGGTGTTCCGCTTCCCTTAGTGAGTATGGGAGGAACATCAATTCTATTTACCAGTATTGCATTAGGAATTATCTTAAGTGTAAGTAGAAATATTGAAGAGTTAAAAGGTAAACAGGAATTGGATGAACGACCAAAGGAAAAAAGAGTGGTCGTTGGTACGATTCCGGTATAAAAGATATAAAGAATGGCTATACGTGTGATCATAAGTGGTGGTGGTACTGGCGGACATATTTTTCCGGCAGTAGCAATTGCTAATGCACTAAAAGCATTGGATCCGCAAAATGAAATTCTTTTTGTTGGAGCTAACGGCCGTATGGAAATGGAGAAAGTTCCAGCAGCAGGTTATAAAATCGTGGGATTAGATATTCAAGGGATCAATAGACAACAGTTTTGGAAAATATATTTTACCGTTCAAGCTGTTTAAAAGCATGAACAAAGCACGTACAATTGTCCGTGAGTTTAAACCTGATGTAGCTGTTGGTGTTGGTGGTTTTGCTTCTGGCCCCTTATTGATGGTAGCAAATCGATTGCATATACCAACACTCGTACAAGAACAAAATTCTTATGCGGGAGTTACCAATAAGCGCTTAGGAAATAAGGCAGCTAAGATTTGTGTTGCTTATGAAGGTATGGAACAATTTTTTCCAGCAGAGAGATTATTGTTAACGGGTAATCCGATTCGCCGTGCTTCTATTGAGATTGAAGGTAAGCGTGAAGAAGCGTTGGCATTTTTTGGATTAGATGCTGATAAAAAGACAATTTTAGTCACGGGTGGCAGTCTAGGAGCACGTACTTTGAATGAAAGTGTAATGGCTTCTCTCGGGAAGTTTGATGATGCAAATATACAAGTGATATGGCAGTGTGGAAGTTACTATTTCGATCAATTAAGTCAAGAATTGAAAGATAAACTTTCTGGTCGTGTTCATATGCTTGCTTTCTTGCAACGTATGGATTACGCTTATGCAGCGGCTGATATGATTATTGGCCGTGCAGGTGCTGGAACGATCTCAGAACTATGTGTTGTTGGTAAGCCGGTAATATTGGTTCCTTCGCCCAATGTAGCGGAAGATCATCAAACAAAAAATGCGATGGCTTTGGTGAATAAACATGCGGCGGTATTAGTTAAGGATAACGAGGCAAAAGCAACATTATTTGACACAGCTATTGCTTTGCTCGGTAATGAATCTGAATCGAAAGCTTTGGCTCAAAATATAAAGAAATTAGCGCTTCTTGATGCGGACGTAGTCATTGCAAAAGAAGTTTTAAAATTAGCAAATAAAGGGTAAAAATAATGAAAATTGACGCAATCAAACAAGTATATCTTATTGGGATAGGTGGAATTGGAATGAGTGGACTTGCTCGTTATTTTGCTCACTTAGGATGCGTAGTGAAGGGATATGATCGTACGGAAACGGAATTGACTAAAACATTAGTGTCCGAAGGAATTGAAATTTCGTATCTTGATGATGCCAATACGATAGATCCGATATTTAATATTTCTAATGAAGAAACATTAATCATTTTTACTCCTGCTATTCCTAAAGACTCTAAAATTAAACATCATCTGGAAGAAGTAGGGCATACGCTACATAAGAGATCTGAAGTTTTAGGTATCATTAGTGAAAGTCGTTTTACAATTGGTGTGGCGGGTACACATGGTAAAACGACAACTTCTACCATGGTGGCCCACATATTAAAGGATAGTGGTTTTGACTGCTCTGCTTTTCTAGGCGGTATCAGTTCCAATTACGATACAAATGTTTTGTATGGTAATAATGATGTGGTCGTCGTAGAAGCGGATGAATATGATCGCTCATTCTTAACCTTACATCCTAATATAGCTATTGTGACTTCAGCTGATGCTGATCATTTGGATATTTATGGTGATGCAAGCCAACTTTTAACGACTTTTCAAATGTATTTGGATCGAGTTGTTGAAGGTGGTACGCGTATTGTTAAGAAGGGTTTACCATTTGAAAGTCAAATCTCGTATTCTGGACATGATGTTGCAGATGTTTATGCTTCTAATGTACATGTTAAAGATGGAGAATTTTATTTTGATTACATTTCAGGAGATGCAAAGATTGAAGATATTCATTTGGGAATACCGGGCACGCATAATGTTGAAAATGCTGTAGCGGCAATAACTGTTGCCCGTATTTTGGGTATTGCAGATGATAAAATAAAAGTTGCACTAACGAATTTTAGAGGTGTTAAAAGACGTTTTGAATATATCGTAAGAAGTCAGTCTGCTATTTATGTAGATGATTATGCACATCATCCGGAAGAGTTGCGTGCATTTTTGAGCTCGATGCGTAAGCTATATCCGAATAAGAAGTTGACAGTTGTATTTCAGCCACATCTCTTTACGAGAACCCGTGATTTTATAGAAGGATTTGCAGAAGTGCTTTCTATGGCAGATCGTGTACTACTTATGGAAATCTATCCTGCTCGTGAATTACCTATCGAAGGTGTAAATTCATCTTGGTTGTTGAGTAAAATCACGGCACCGGAAAAAGCTGTTGTTACAGCCGAGGAAGTATTGGCAATTGCTCAGTGTGAAAAATTGGAATTGTTGGTGACAGTTGGAGCTGGTGATATTGATAAATTAGTAAAACCATTGAAGGAAATTTTAGCACATGCTTAAATATTTACACAACATACGATGGAATCGCGTATTATATTTATCACTCTTTTTTTTAGGTGTGATAGCTGTAATCATTGTGATGTCCTTGGTCAATCGCAAAGATGACCTGCAAGTATGTCGTGAGGTAAATATTTTTATTGAAGGAAAAGAAGCTTTTATTGATCAAGGAGATATCTCTGCGCTTATCAGTAAAAGTTATGGCAATATAATTGGTAAGCCATTACTTGATATTCCTTTAGAAAAGATCGAAAAAACGTTGAAAAAGTTGCCTTACGTATCTAAGGCAACGGTTCATTTGGATATGGATGGTATTCTAGCCATTAATATCGCGCAACGGGAAGTCGTTATGCGTGTCATTAATAAGAATGGTCGGGAATATTATATCGATTTAAATGGACTGAAGGTACCAACTACATTGAAATATGTACCTCATGTCATGATTGCAACAGGTAATATTGAAGAGGGGTATAAGAATCCTTTGGATTCGATTAACTCTACACTGGTAAAAGATTTATTACGAGTGACACAGTTTATCGAAAATGATGAGCTGTGGAGCAATCAAGTTGTACAGGTATTTGTTAACAATGATAAAGATATTGAATTGGTACCTCGAGTCGGAAATCAGCAGCTTGTTATCGGCACTGCCGATTCTTTAGACCAAAAGTTTAGTTTGTTGCAGACATTTTATAAAGAAATAATCCCTAAAGTCGGGGTTGACGCTTACAATAAAGTGAATGTAAAATATGCAGGTCAAATTATTTGTGAAAAACGTGGTGTTTGGACATTTGATGATCTGCATAACCCGGAGAAGAAAGTAAAGAATAACACATTATAGTATACAGCATCAATACAGAATATTATGAATCCAAAATCAGCAGAAATCGAAAGAGAGAACCCAATTATTGTGGGACTCGATATTGGTACAACCAAGATTTGCGTTACAGTTGGAAGACGTAGTGGCGGAAATAAAATAGAACTTTTAGGCGTTGGTAAAGCAGATTCGGCAGGAGTAAGCCGAGGTGTGGTCGCGAACATTCAAAAAACGGTGAGCAGCATTCTTGAAGCGGTTGAAATAGCCGAAAATCAATCAAATGTTGATATCAAAGTGGTGAATGTTGGTATTGCTGGCCAACATATCAAAAGTATTCAACATCGTGGTATTTTTACCAAGACTGATAGCGATGATGAAGTTACAAGAAAAGATATTGAACGTCTTATTTCGGATATGTATAAATTAGTGTTGCCTCCTGGAGAAGAAATTATCCATGTGTTGCCGCAGGAATTTACGATCGATAATGAGCCGGGTATTCGAGAACCGATCGGTATGGCAGGACGTCGCATTGAAGCGAATTTCCATATTATTTCGGGACGTGTTACGGATATTCGAAATATTAAAAGATGTATTGATAATTCAAATTTAGAGGTTTCAGAATTAATTCTTGAACCTTTGGCATCATCTGAAGCTGTATTGGATGATGACGAAAAAATGCTGGTGTTGTTTTAGTTGATATTGGAGGAGGTACTACAGACGTAGCGATTTTCCATGAAGGAATCATTCGTCACACTGCTGTAATTCCTTTAGGAGGGAATATCGTGACGGAAGATATTCGTCAAGGTTGTTCTGTATTGAGAAGTCAAGCTGAGTTGTTAAAAACACGATTCGGATCTGCATTAGCTGATGAAAATAAGGAAAACGAAGTAATTTGTGTTCCCGGATTAAAAGGTCGTGAACCTAAAGAGATTTCAGTAAAAAATCTTGCATACATTATTCAAGCACGTATGGAGGAGATTATTGAACATGTGTACTATGAGATCAAATCTTCTGGTTATGAAAATAAACTGATCGGTGGAATCGTTATTACTGGAGGTGGTGCCCAATTGAAACATTTGGTACAACTTGTTGAATATATCACTGGCATTGATTGCCGTATCGGTTTTCCTAATGAATACTTGGCAAAAAATGAAGTTTTGCCAAAGGCTTTGTATGAAGAATTGAAAAGTCCATTATATGCTACCAGTATAGGTTTGTTGATGAAGGGTATTCAGGCGCACGAGGATGAAGTAGAGACCAGAAGAGCGCCTAAAGTTGTGAAGAAGGATGCTGAGTCTGTGAAAGAGGTCGGCGAGCAACAACAGAAGGAGCATGGTTTGCTAACATGGTTCAAAAAATTAATGAAGGATGGCAATGAAATTGATGATGCCACTTTCTTGGATAAAAAATAGTTTTCAACACTTTATGTTTTTTCCACATTTTAAACATTTGTGGAAAAAAATTGTTGAAAATATGTTATTATTACATTACGAATATTGAGTTTAGGTGAAGTTTGTACTGAAGTCATTATGAGTTAAATAGGGATAAGTTATGTCAATACAGTTTGAAATGTTAAAAGAACAATCATCAATAATTAAGGTTATTGGGGTTGGTGGTGGTGGCGGTAATGCCGTTAACCACATGTATAAACAAGGAATTAGTGGGGTAGATTTCATCGTGTGTAATACCGATGCTCAAGCTTTGGAGTTAAGTCCAATACCTAATAAAGTACAATTGGGTATGAGTTTGACAGAAGGTATGGGTGCTGGTGCAGATCCTGATGTAGGTGAAAATTCAGCTATCGAAAGTATTGACGATATCAAACGTATGTTAGGTACTAATACCAAAATGCTGTTTATTACTGCAGGAATGGGTGGTGGTACTGGTACTGGAGCTAGTCCCGTATTGGCAAAAGCAGCTAAGGAATTAGGTATTTTGACTGTTGCGATTATTACAACTCCCTTTACTTTCGAAGGTAACGTCGCCGTTCGCAAGCCGAAGAAGGTTTATCGGAATTGCGTAAATATGTAGATTCGTATTTAGTGATCTCTAACGATCGTTTGAGAGAGATTTTTGGGAATCTTACCATGACAGCAGCTTTTGCAAAAGCTGATGATATTTTAACAACTGCCGCAAAAGGTATCGCTGAGATCATTACTATCCCTGGTTATGTAAATGTCGATTTTAAAGATGTGCGCACAGTGATGAATGATAGTGGTGTTGCTATTATGGGTAATGCTGTTGCTGAAGGTGAAGACCGAGCTATTAAAGCAGTTGAAGGAGCTCTTGCTTCTCCGCTATTAAAAGATAATGAAATTGAAGGTGCTCGTTATATCTTACTGAATATTACTTCTGGTTTAAAGGAAGTAACCATGGATGAGGTTGCTATTATTACGGATTATATTCAAGAGAAAGCTGGTCTTTCTGCAGATTTAATTTGGGGTAATTGTATTGATGAAAACTTTGGCGAGGAACTATCTGTAACAATTATTGCGACAGGATTCCAGACTTCTGAGGAAAGGGATATTGAACGCGAAAATACGAAAGTTACGATGCCTTTAACGGCTGCAGAACAAGTAGCATCTTTGTTAAACCGGTTAATCAATTTGTACAGAAGGAAGTGACGAATACACCTCTTGTTAATCCTGTGCAAACAAATCCAGAAAACGTTTCAGCTCCTATCCCGACTAACGATTTGTTTTCTGCACCTAAAAATGCTGTTCAACAACAGGTGGCTGTTGAAGGGAATTCGATTATTCGTCATGAATTAAATTTTGAAGAAGTGGTCGAAGAAGAGGCTTCGTCAGCAAATCAGGGAAATGATTTCCAATTAAAAACTTCTCCTTCTGTATTTCAATTTCAGATGCCTACGGTATTTGACGATTACACTGCTGGATCTGTTTCTCCGCAAGAGGAGCAGGCAAATAATTTCTCTGCTTCTGTTAATAATAAAGCTGAGATAGAACAGGTGGAAGAGGAGCAAGTTTCTTTTGAAGATCAATTGGTACGTACAAAAGAACGTATTTTGAGATTGAAGGAGTTGAGTATGAAATTAAAATCTTCAAATGGTCTTCAGGAATTGGAAAATGAGCCAGCTTACAAAAGAAAGCAAATGTCATTAGATGATACGCCGCATTCTTCACAATCTCAGGTTTCCAGATTTACACTGTCTTTTGAAGATGGAAATACAGAAATTAGACCCAATAATTCTTTTTTACATGACAATGTAGATTAGTTTAATTTTGCATAAATAATATGAAAGCTATCTCGTGTGAGATAGCTTTTTTTTGTATCTTTAATTTTTACCATTTATATAGAAATACATTATATTTATGAAATAGCAATGTTGTAAAAACTCTAAAAAAGAGCATATGCATGGTTATGTCATAGAACCGATAAAAACAAGTAGTATAGATATGAATCGCAAATTGAATAATCCAATATGGGTGATGAGTTCAGCATTTGACAAGCTGGATTTACCTGAATTAATAGATAAAACAAAAGAAGTCGGAGCTTCAGGTATTGATTTATGTGTGTTTAGAAAAGATGGCACACGTCAGGATCATACGGCAACACATCTCAATTATGAAGGTTTTACAGCGGAGGATGCAAAACGTACAATAGAAGTTTTTAATCAGGCCGCTTTACATCTGTCTTTGGGAGCTTTCGAGAATATGATCGGTGGAGAAGAAGGTGAACGGGTTAAAAATCAGAATCATTTATTAAAACTTATTCGGATTGCTCATTTACTCGGAGGAGATGCCAATAATGTAAAAGTGGGGACTTTTGTTGGTTATAATCATGATCTTGGTAATCAGATAGATGGCTTTCAGAAAAATCTAGATGAGTACAAACGTGTTTTTGCACCAATTATTAAATATGCTGAAGATCTAGGGGTAACGGTATTGTATGAAAACTGTCCTATGGAAGGCTGGAGATCGTCGCGTTATAGCAGTACTTATAATAATTTGCCAGCAGTATTGGCCGCACGAAAATTGATGTATGAAATGATACCAAGTAAAGCACATGGTGAAATCTATGATCCATCACATGATGTCTGGCAAAATACAGATCCAGTATCTGTTATCAATGCTATGGATATAGAGCGGTTACACCGTATTCATATCAAGACTACACGCAATTTAAGTACGCAAGCGCGCACGGACTGGGGCGGTATGTATCCAATGCAGCATGTTGATGCTGAACTTGCTAAGGCTGCTAATATTGCAATTCCAGCACATGATTGGGATAGACATCATTACGAAGCCATGCTTCCCGGATTTGGAGGGTCAGATAGCATGGACTGGAGAGCATTTGTTGATACTTTGCAAAAGCGCGCTTTTAACGGAGTTTTTGAAATAGAAAACGAAGCTAAAAATTCTAAAGATACAGGGGTTATGTCTGCTATCTTACAGGGCTTTAGTACCTGTGTTAATTTCTTTGCACCAATGCTATGGGAACTGGATGAAAAGAGCGGGTATTCATATAAAAATGAACGTGACTTACAGATCGTACACGGAAAAGATATTCCTGTTGTAACAATTGATGAGTTATCTTAAAAA
>NZ_ASZT02000154.1:0-12091 GCF_001006065.1 Sphingobacterium sp. IITKGP-BTPF85 | reverse complement strand
TTTTCCTACCTCTTGATAGAAATCGAAGTCGGGGCGTTCTTTTATTTCCCACAAGATCATGAGTTTTTTCTTTATTGTGAGCCTATTGATAATAGACGGACAAGATTCCACAAAATATTCGTCGACCTGCTTTCCCAAGTTTTTCCATTCATTCAATTGGTAGGAAAGGCCTATTTCTGTTCGACCTATGCATCTTGCAGAAGTGTAAACTTTCACTTTCCAACTATGCCGAATTTTAGCATCAACACTTTCTAGACGTTCAAAAAAAGCACAGTCCTCAAGTTGGTTTACGACAGGAACTCCTCCAGATCTATAATAGCAATCGGTGGTAATAGCAAAACTACCGTTGAAATGTTGATGATGTCTCGGTAAAGGGTCAAAAGATGAATTGATAATTCTAGCTTCCAGTTCCGCAATCAAAAGGTGATATTTTTCGTCTTTAAAATGGTGCAAACGCGTATATTCATCAAGCCCCTCCAGCTCATCATCAGCTAGTAAAATTCTCCCACCCACACACTCTGCTCCATTTTCAATTTCCCAATAGGTTTGAGCAATCCAATCTTGAGCTACTATTGTGTCGCCATCAGTGGTCAGGATGATACCACCACCATTTTTAGCTAGTCTTAAATAGGCACATTCCATAAGTTTTCTACGTACATAGCCAATATTAGCTTGTGCGGATGGTAATGTTATCTCTTCTAGATAAATGTTCAGATCTGGATGTTTGGTTTGAAAATCTTTAATATATGCAACTGAATTATCAGAACAATTATTGGCCAAGATCAAGATTTCAAATTGATCTACAGGCAGTGGTTCCCCTAAAATATCAACTTGTTGTGCAAAGGAATTGAGTGTTTTTACAATGTACGTTTCCTCGTTTTTGACTGGGATTACTATGGAGCTTTGTATGGACGGCAAAATCTCTAATTGCGAGAATAAAATGTCGTTTGTATTTGGAGAGAAATTGTTCATATTATAGTTATTATTTAGGTGCAGTGGTAACTTACAAATGGTTTAAATATAAAGGTTTACACAGTTACTTTAAAAGTTGCTTGTACCATCATTCAAACCTCGGAGATACAAATATTTCCATGTTAATTTATTACAATTCTAATGCCATTTTGTAATAATGTAGCACGAAAATAAAGTATATAACCTATTAAATATTATGTCATTGAAGATGATATTAGGTTATAAAATAAAAACAAAAACTCACAGTTTTAACCTCTTTTTTCATTATTTTTATACATGATAAAGTAAAAGAAAATGTAAAATTTATTCTCGGACTCTCTTTACTTTAACATGTGCGATTACCGAAAATAAAAATTCTATCAATAAGGTCTGATTACCGTACTGAAAAATTTATTAGCATGATTAATATTAAAATCAAACGAGAAAAGATGAATGCTGTTTTTATGAAACATC
Organism: Sphingobacterium sp. IITKGP-BTPF85; assembly: GCF_001006065.1. NCBI lineage: Bacteria > Pseudomonadati > Bacteroidota > Sphingobacteriia > Sphingobacteriales > Sphingobacteriaceae > Sphingobacterium > Sphingobacterium sp. IITKGP-BTPF85. The sequence goes on along the minus strand of NZ_ASZT02000154.1, from coordinate 10,666 downwards.
ATTTAAAAGGTTTGCCATTCGATGCTGTCATACACCATTTCAGTGAAAAAGATGAAAACGAACATATACACGACCATCCATTTAGTTTTACCACGCATATTTTAAAAGGCAGTTATGTGGAAAAGATTTATGAAATTCACGAAGACGGAACTTATACTTTTTCAATACATCATAGGCAAGAAGGAAGTTCACATTTCGTTTCAGCAGAGACGATTCATGAGATTATATCGCTACCAGAAGGGGAGTGTTTTACGTTAATTAGGCCATACGAAAGATTTAGAGATACCTATTTTTACAGATTTGAAAACGATAAGGTTTTCATAAGACGCTGGAACCAGCGTAAATTTAGAGAGTTTGCAAAAAAGTGATTAAATAGCCAGCAGATTATTCTTGGAGATCTTTCCCTATCATGAGCGTCTAAAGGGGAGGTATGTAGCAGATCTTCTGGTCCAGTTTGAAATATACGACATTGCCTGGGAGGAGTCATCTTTTGACATTCCAGGATCAGATCTGCTGAATAGCGATCGTAGAATTATCTTCCGATCGTCCTTATCGAGGACCGTAGTTTTTACCTGACATTTGAATTTTATACCCAATATTAATCATCGGCTAAACTATAACCTGATTCAAGCGGTTCTTACTGTATCTAAATATTAAATTAAACTATAAGATTATGGCTAGACAAAACAAATCTAACGAAATGCCAAATGCACATTTACATGAGTTATTTGTCGATGAATTAAAAGATATCCTAGGTGCTGAAAGACAATTGCTAAAAGGACTGAAAAAATTATCGGAAGGAGCACATAGCGATACGCTGAAGGAAGCTTTTAAAACACACTATAAGCAGACCGAAGGCCAGATAGAAAGGTTAAAATCAGTATTTTCCAGTTTAAATCTGACCGCGAGGGGTAAAAAATGCAAAGCAATGGAAGGTCTCTTAAACGAGGCTGAGGAAATTATGGAAGAATTCCAGGACAGTCCCGAGGTGTTGGACGCGGCCTTGATCTGTGCAGCTCAGAAAGTTGAGCATTACGAAATTGCAAGTTACGGTTGCTTGGTTACTTATGCCAAACTGATGGAACACTCGGAAGCAGAAGAACTTTTGGTTGCTACACTTGCCGAAGAGAAAGAAACGGATGTTCTCCTAACCGAAATTGCGATGGACGAAGCCAATGTAGAAGCTGCTCAGTAAAAGTTTGACGGATAAAATTTTTAAATAAAAATGCTGGTTCTATGTAGCCAGCTTTTTTTATTTTAAACCACCAAAAGTTAAACAATTTGTTCAATTTCCCTTAAGATTGAAATCTTTATCACCTACACATACGTTTAAAAAAATCTCCAAGCACTAATGGTGATAACATTGTCTTGGAGATTAAAATATACAAACTACGTAATAAGCTAAGTTTAGTAGAGCAAGAGAGCCGTTTTCTTACCAGAGGATTGATGTTTCCTTATCGAGTGGTTGGGAGGACACCATTTGATGATTCCGCCGAATTTGAATCTCGGTACTCAATGGTGCTACTCGTATCTTGCATGCTGGTATCCGGATGCAAGCCTGTATCCGAAGGCAAACTATCCATATTATTTTGATCTTTATTATTTGTACTATTACCACAGGCTGATACTAAAATTATACCCATTAGAGCAACCAAAATAAATTTCATTTTTTCATGATTAAATTGTTTAGTGAAACCTTATTAATTATTTTATCGAGTTATAACTTACTGTAAAGATTTTGATCCTAACGATGCTTTGTCAGCAACCTCGTATCAATTGATCTCATAGATTTTCAATTTTTGCTTTAACGTTTTTCTAATGACATGGATGCGCGATTTAACCGTTCCTTCAGGAAGATCATAAGTTTCCGCTATTTCCTGATATTTGTAGCCTTCCAGATATAATCGAAAGATGTCTGCATTTTCCTGCGATAAACATTCGAGGGCCCTGTTTATATCATCTTGTATGGTCTTGTTTTGTGTTTGATTGATTGCTATACTATCGAAATAATCGGTATGAACGTACTCATCGTAGATAGCACTTTTGCGCTTTTCGCGGCGGTATTGATTGATGTAGATATTTTTCATAATGACATAGAGCCATGTCATTAATTTAGGATCATTGATAAATTTATGAATTGATTTTAAAGCCCGGATAAAGGTTTCCTGAACCAGATCTTCCTTTTCATCATAATCGGATGTAAACTGACTGGCAAAGTGGTTCAGCTGTTGTCTTTTTTCTTGGAACAAGACATTTAAATTTACATTTTCCATATAATTTACCTTATTAATATATTACTTAATTGATATTAAAATAACGTCTAATAAGCTATAGTGGTTTAAGCTCGATAATCGTGAGGGGAAAAAAATAGCACAATGTGTATAAAATACGGTTGATGGTTTTACGTCAAAAAATGTGTATCATTTCAATTCCAAAGTGGTTTTTGAATTGGTTGATCTTTTTTAAAGCATTTGAAAGAGAAAATGAAAATAGGTGTTTGTTTTTACTAAATACGCATTTAACACATAGTTGGTGTAACACATAAAATTAATACTTTACATGTTTAAAAACAGGTTCTTATGTAAAAAATACTTTAAAATTATAATTAATGAACTTTTATACGAGATAAGGGATTCTTTGGTTAGAAATTTAAACAATATACCTATCACATTTAGTAAAAAGAGTAAGATGGAAAGTTTACAAAACAAAAATCAAAAAAAACCTTTATGTATCGCAACAGTTTGTCTATTGTATTTATAGCGCTGTTTGTTATCGCGATAGGGGCACAAGTTTATTTTGGTTGGCAGGAACATAATCAGGAATTAGTTGAGCTGGGAGCACCATCCATAGCGTTGACCACCTATCTAACTAGTGGGCATTTTTTTCGGCAACTTTTGAAAATTTCCAAAGCGAATTTCTACAGATGGCCTTATATGTTATACTTACCATTTCGCTCAGGTAGATTGGTTCCGCCGAGTCAAAAGATATCGAAAAACCCGAAGAAGTAGACCGAGACCCGGACCCCTCAAAGCCGGATGCTCCCTATGCTGTAAAACGCGGCGGCTGGAGATTGTCGATTTACCAAAATTCCCTGTCTATTGCTTTTGTCTTGCTATTTCTTCTCAGTTGGGCAGGACATCTATACGGCAGTTTTATGGATTATAATCAAGAGCAAATCCTTAAAAATGAACCCGAGAAAACTTTAAGCGATTTTTTGAAAGAACCTCTTTTTTGGTTTGAAACATTTCAAAACTGGCAAAGTGAATTTCTATCTGTGGCATCAATTGTAATTTTAACTATTTTTCTCCGTCAAAAAGGTTCTCCTGAATCCAAGCCCGTGGATGCCGGGTATCTGGAAACAGGTAAATAAGGAACCATATATTAAAGCTGGACATGGTTTCTTTTGGTAAGACCGTACATTTTCCACCCATTTTGGTTCAACATCCTTTAAGAGGCACAGTCATCTACCTCATCCAAGGAAAGAAGCTATCTCCGTAGGCGCCTCTTTTAACTTAATTTTAAAGGGACGCCATTAACTATCTTGAGAATGTTGCTTTTTATACAGCTCTACCAATTATCAGCAAACAACAAACATTACGGTCTTTCATTTGTAATATTATCATTACAAATAAGAGTGCTGTACGCTGTTATTCGGTGATGATTTAACACTTCAGTGTGGCAATCTTATATTTTTTTACTAAAGAAGATTAAGATGATTAACATTATTTTAGCTGATGATCACGATGTTGTACTGACCGGTATGAAATTATTAATAGAATCTCAACAGGATATGACAGTTGTAGGAGAAGGGAAGGATGGTCATGCTGTATTAGAGATTTTGGAAACAAAAATTTACCAGATCTACTTATTACAGATTTGAAGATGCCAGGTATGGACGGCTTGGAACTGGTCGCTCGGGTAAAGGATTTGTATCCAAGTCTAAAAATCATTATTCTTAGTATGGAAGATGATATTTCAAATATTATGAAAGCTTTCAATTTAGGAGCGAATGGGTATTTAACGAAAAATGTAGATTTTGACGAATTGTTTTTTTGCATTAGGCAAATCATGAAAGGTTTACAATATGTATGTGCTGAAATGACATTATCAATCCTTTCTAATCTTCAGAAATATCCAGCTACATATCAAGAGTCAAAGCAAATTATAACAGAAAGTGGACTGACAGAAAGAGAAATTGAAATATTACATCTCATCGGAGAAGGATATAGCAATATCGAAATTGCAGATAAACTTTTTCTGAGCAAACGTACCGTAGAGGGACATAGACAACGTTTACTTGAAAAGACCGCTCTTAAAAATACCGCCTCTCTGATTAAATACGCCGTGAACAGCGGGCTTATTGCTTAGACGACTGAAGTTTCATTTATTTCTATTAACTACCTTGCTGTAGGAGCCTCTCCTTTATATATAAATATGCCATTCAGAGCTTATGTTTATTTAAGGATCTTTAAATATGTGATTAGCTTTGGCCTTTTGTGTATGAAGTAAGTTTTTAAATTCATCTATCTGTGTGTCGAATCCAGGAGCGCGATTCTTGGTTAGTAAGCGCTGGGATTCATGGATTAAATTATAGATCAGTATTTTATCGCTCTTCTTATCTAATAATAACGAAATGGTCTGGATGCGCTGACTGATTTTTTGTAGTAAGCGCTCAGCCTTGTCTTGCTGTGTAAGCGTATTATTTTTTTCAATTTTTTTCGTTGTAACTTTTTTTTGGAAAGCATCTTCTGTCGATGCACCGGGTATATGGTTTACAGGTAGGGTTTCTGCAGTAAATGCTTGGATGACAAGTTCAGTTTTATTTGCTGCATTCTCAAATCTTCTGCTACTACTTACGTGCCAGCCATCGCATGCGATACAATAGTAGCATCTAGTTGGTGCAAATCCCGATTCTTCAATCATCTCAGCATGATTAAACTTAATAAAGTTCTGGGCTTTATTTTCCGTTTTAAAGAATATTTTAAATCGTTGCGCATCTTTACAGTAAGCTCGGCTTTTGGACGGTCTCATAAGCTGGTCGTTTATATATATTAACAGATTTCTTAGTTTTATATCGGTTTAGGTAATATACGAATAATATCTTTGATAAAATTTTGAATTGTAAGAAGTTGAAGATGACATTGTTATTCTCTGGCTTAAGTCTTAATCCGGTGATTTGAAGCAAAATAGATTTTTGTAGCGCTCATATCCGTACCGATCCTTTTCAAGAAATGTATCCAGATGCCGATGCTACGTTTGATCTCGGACGTGGATTGACTTTTATGGACAAAGAATTGTTGGGGATCGTTCCCTATCGTGAGCGTAAAAAAGGGAAGCGTGTGGCAGATCTTCTGGTCAAGGTTTATTTAAAAGACGGAAGCGAGAAGTGGATTTTGGTGAATACCGAAATCGAAGGCGGACATGATTCGGATTTCTCACATCGTATCTTTCAATATTTTTACAGGCTATTAGATCGTTACCGTGTCCCTATGGAGACCATTGCTGTTTTTACTGGAGGACGTTCGCAGCCATGTACTGATGAATACCATTTTGCAGTTTTCCGTACGTCGTTACGCTTTCAGTATTTGAGCTATCAAATTTTTGATCATGACGAATCAGAGCTACTCGGTATGGACAATATATTTGCTTATATTGTCTTGGTATGCCAGAAAGCTTTAGATGAAGATAAGATTCCAGAGCAGGAGCTCGCCGAGCAGCGTAGTACAATCGCACGAAGGCTTATCGAGACCAATAAGTATAGTAAAGATCGTATAATGAGCTTTTTAGTTTTTTTAAAGAGTTTTCTTTTTATACGAGATAAAGAAATAAATAGTAACTTTGATCAATACATTTATCAAGTGACAGGAGGCACAATTCAAATGGGTGTAATAGAAACAATCAAACGACAAGAAAGAGAAAAGGGAATCCAGACTGGTAAAGCTAAAGGTTTTGCCGAAGGCGAACGTAAAAAAGCCCTTGAGACAGCTTTAGAATTCAAGAAAATGGGCTTGCCTATTGCAGATATTGCAAAAGGTACAGGTCTTACCATTGAAGAGATCGAAAAACTGAAATAAAACTCAGATCATATAAAAAACGTATACAGCCATTCTGTTAAGAATGCTTTATACGTTTAATACCATCCTTACGGCTTCCCGTATTTTTTAATCAAACCGATCACCACAAAATCCCATTTCAGCAACAGCTGTTAGTGGAGCCAATGCTTTGAGTGCAATCAGGAGCCAGCTTTGTAGTTTACTTAGCAGATTCCTTTGGGATTTTTCGTTGCGCTCTCCCGCAATTATAAAAACAAACTTCAGGAGCTTTATAAGAGCGTAGTAGCGTCTTTAAAACAAAATACCCGTAACTACCGGAAAGATGCCGTTATAGGCTTCAGCGCCAATATTGATGAGCTCTCAGGCAAAGGAAAACCGATAGTTTATGATCACCGCTATCGATACACCAGTATTGCTCAATCAGATTAAACATATACAAGTAGAATCAGTAGGTGGAGATATCGATGGATCTGTTATTAAGCTTGATGATAGAGCGCCCTACCGGTATCTTTACCATGGACAATGCGACAGCCGAGTTTATAGCCACATCCCGATTGACCGAATTTGTACCCTTGCTATTCAAAGCAATGAATGAAAGAGTGGAGGATCGAGTATTTAAATACTAATTTTTTTTCCATAATAGAATCCTCCATTATAAAACCATCACCAATATCAATGTTCTCTTCGCCGACTTTCTTAAAACCTATACCCCTATAAAAATCGATAGCAGAATTATCTCTATTCACATTTAAAGAAAGACTGTGATTTTTGTTTTTCATTGCAATATCTGTAATTGTTTTCATGTCTATAGATCAATTATTTGATCACGCTAATACGCGTTACGTAATCAAACAGTTAAATACTATTAATGGTAGCTTGAGTAAGATAAAACGAACGATTGATCATGATATAATGCGACTTCATTTTTTCAAATCTGTTGATGAAATAACTAGAAGAGCTTTTGTGCGAGATGATAGTGCTCTTTTGTTTTCAGAAACACGTAATTCTTTAGATATATCGATAGATCATCTATTAGATTATTTAGTTGGACGAATGTTAACAGAATTAAACGAAGAGATTTTAACTCATGAGGATTAGTTTATTATGTAATCCGATCGAAGGAATGAACCTCAAGCGCGTGAAATTACAAACGCTAAGGCACATTCAGTTCTGAGCAGGCCCTTATGAAGTTGATGTACCTGATAATAAAGGATATCTCTAAAAAGTGGACAATGCCGATGCACACTGGGGCTTGACGATATCTCAACTTTATATTAAATTTGGAGATAGGCTCAAGCTAGATACAAACCTTTAAAGAGAAACCAATCGTACAGTTGGTGGTACACTCCCTTATTATAATTAGATTCAATTCATGAAAAGTTTTCCTAATTTACAATTGTAATCGTAAATCCTTTACTCTTCAATTCATCAAATATATTATTTTTATTGTCCATCGCATTTGTCAATTCTAAGGAAAACAATGCTCCACCATCTTTTATTTCTGAAATTAATTTCGATATTTTTTTAATGTGATTTTGTGCAATTGTTTCATTGTTATTTTTTGAGCTTAAAAAACTACTTTTAGCAAACAGTTGCTTAAGGGATTCTAGATTTTCAATTTCATAAAGATCTGCTTTTTCTTTTATTTCTTCTGAGATTTTAGGCTGATTATTTAATAACTCTATTATTTCAGCGATATAAAAATCTGTACCAAAGGAATTTAAATAACCAAAAGTCTCGTTGATGTCAAGTAATTCTTTTGTTGGAATTCCATGTTCGTCTGCATATGTTCTAAAAATCTGTTGCACAACACTTGGAGTATTACATTCAGGAGAGACTTTTTTCATTAAAAGATTGTAGATTAATAATGGCTTTAATCTATTTAAAACTTTTTCATCCATATGCTGCTCTGACATCCTATTTTTCAATTTTAGGTAGTCATCAGCAGAAAGTAATTTCTGTATAGATGGTTCACCTTTTTTTAACATAAGAAACCCCTCGCTCAAATTGTCATATTTTTTATTACCCAGAGCATTTTCAGTATAATATACTTTGATTTCCCGAGATAGCCCAGAAGCCTTATTAAGAACTTTAGCAGGAATATCACAAATGCCAGAAGTTGTTAATACTATGTAAGAACTATTTTCAACACCATCTTTTGATATTTCCCAAACCAGCGAATTATTATTTGTATCCTGTGCTTGTGCATAAGAAAAAGCACTCAGCAGTAATAAAATCATGGAATAGTTTTTTATTGTCATTTCGTTTATAATTAATATTATATTAATGTGCTTGGAAACTCTCTTTCTGCAAACCTTTACTCGGACTATAATTATTGGTATAATGAAGCACAATTGCTTGTATCAATAAAACTTGTTTAGGAGGATTTTTCCTTTATTAGAATCTAAAAGTACATTTTTTTTCCTGTTTAACAAGTACTTATCTTTTACTGATTCTCTGTTTTGAAAGAAAACTTTTGAATGTCCTCCGTTTTCTGTGAAGTGTATGCTCCACCTCCGTAGAAATAGAATACAGAAGAAATCTTATTTTCTACCTGCTCCATTAATACATGCAGGATGATCTTACACAGTTTTTCCGATTATTTGCTCAATCCACTTCCTTCAAAATAACATACATTGCCTTGTTTTCTACTTTTTCTCTGGTAAGCTACTATAAGAATTAAAATTGAAATTACTAAACGTAAAATTTATCGTATTTTTATTTCTTTGTAGTGAATTAATTTTGTTATCTTAAAGCTTTTATACCAGCTAATAAATATTATTTTATTTAAAATAACATTATGAACCAACAGACATATAGCCAAGATTCAATCTTACAAGTTTTTTTCAACGATAAGCCAGAGGTTCCAAAGTCTGGGAAAGATTCTAGTTTCCGAAACCAAGATCCCGACTTGAATTTCAAGGAATATATTGTTGGCAACTCTACGATTAAAAGCCATTACGTTTTCGGAAAAAATGCCACGCTGCAAAAGTCATCCTGCTTTATGGAACATGAGCAAGCAATATATGCTGTTCCGGCACAGCCCGTTGTTACATTTCATATACAGGTGTCTGGAAACAATAAGATGAAATTTGTCAATGGGCAAGACGGGAGACTGATTAATGAACTGCAATATTGTTTATTATGGCAGAATGATCGAATCCTGTCTTATGAACTATCGCTATATGAGGCAGATTATTGTAGTTTACATTTCCGACCTAGCCACTTTTTAGAGATGTCACACCGCACCCCTCTTTTAACAGAATTGGCAATGGAGGTCACTAGATCTTCACACAGTGCGCTCGATTTCTATGTCGGCAAGGCTGACGAGAGCCTGCTAGCTTTTATTGACGCTATATTACTTGAAGTTAGGCACTATCATATAAGCGACCAGCGCTTTACTCATTTATGTGAATGCGTATTACTCAAGTCCATGGAGTTGCCAGTAGAGGTACAGCCTTTTCCAATAGATGCCTTAAAACGCACTTCGAATAGTGCTTTCTCAGATTTGGATGACGATACATTTACGGACGAGCAGAAGTTAAGGTTTGAATCTATTTTCCGTTATTATTCTAGAGATGCGTTGATAGCGAATTTTTATACGATCAAGCAAGAATATCTAGCGCTGAAAGAGGAACGCGCCAAGAGTAACGCCATTATGAAAGAGGTTAAGGACTGTTATCATTGTGCTATGGGAGATTCTGCCGATCTTTTGGCGGAGAGCTATTTCTGGGTAGCTGTAAAGATGGAGGAACAGATGAAAAGGTTCAATTTAACAGAGAAAGAGAAAGGTACGTTGGTAGAAGCGATCATTACTGTCTGTGACCAGTCTTTTGAACTGAAAACACCTCGTGCCGATCAGCTGCAATTTTACACGAATTATACTGGGCAAACATATGTCGGCGATGTGGGTATGCAAGAGTTTGGGGAAATATTAAATATGTTTATCCCGAATATGAATCTCCCAACGGATAAATTGGATGGAAGCAGGGAATCCAGAGCTATTTTGGATCAATATATACAAGATAGTTGCAGCTTTACACCGCTATCGCATATAACAGAAAAAGGAGAAATGGATAAACCTCCGAAAGTCGTTGAACTTTACCACATGCTAATGCAGCGGATGGCAGATGAGCTTACCATAACCGATACAGGCGACTTCCAAAAGAGCGATCTTATTCGAATTCTTGATCATGCCTATCAACGAAATGACCTTTCCCTATTGCTTATGGTTGAGATTGAGCAACTGACAGATGATGGAGATTATGTTGAAAACCAAAAGTTCAATAAAATATGTTTGTGGCATTCGGTACTTGAGGAAGCCATCGATGAATGGTATGATACAGGTTTTTCCAAAGAAGAAGAGCTGATAAGCAATTTAATGCCTTTATATTTTCAATCGCCAGATAAAATTAAAGCTGTTGAACGTAAAGTGATGGAAACAAAAGCAATATACGATGCTATGGTACCAGTTCTTGTTGATGTAGGCTTTACTATGGAATCCCTTCTGAAAAAAAACATCTTTTTACTAACCGCAGAGTCATTGATCGTTGCAGCGGAGAATCCATATAAAGAGAAGTAAATAAAAGTAAATCACTTGCGTCCTAAACGTT
>NZ_ASZT02000153.1:0-12141 GCF_001006065.1 Sphingobacterium sp. IITKGP-BTPF85 | reverse complement strand
TTGGAGTACAGTTGCAATAGTTGCTGTTGTTTCGGGCAATTCTGTTGTATGGTAACTATGAAACTCCCATATTTCTAAAATTTCTTCAAGTGGAACGGTATACAATTCGTAAATAGGATTTAAAGAACGACACTGTAATACTCCGTCTCGAAGCAGTGTGATGGCTTTGAATATAATATCCTGCCCCTTTAAGACTACAAGCGCGAGTGATTCGGGTTTTATTTGGCTCCAGTCTTCAATAAATTTTCCTGTTATATCCATATTTTGCGGAAAGGGCAACATGGAGTCTCCAACTACAGGAAAGGTACGATATGTTCGGTGCTTAGAAAGATTGGGAATATGATATTTCGGTAGCTCTGAAATATAGTCCGGATCAGCATACCCTCCAGATACATAGCCAGCTCGTCCTTTTATGGGCACATAGTCAACATGTTCCTGATCGGATTTGTCAACACTGATGGCCAGAACTCTAAGATTTCCGCCTTTGATGTAAATATCGTTCCCAGCTTCCAGATCGCGAATCTTTAACTCGCCTAGCTTACTGATGTCAACGGTCATTAAGGTATCTAAACTGATCTTAAAGTAATTGGAGATGGATAACATAAAATGTGGTTCCATGGCTTTTGTTTTGCCAATTTCAATAAGTGCAAGTTTTACCCGTGTTACATTGATGGCTTCGGAGAGTACTGCCTGACTGACTTTTTTACGCTCCCGGAGGAACTTTAGGTTATTGGTAAAAAATATTTTTGGTTCTTTATTTTCCATTTGCTATTATTAGAAACATTGAATTGTTTCTATTGGAAACAAATGTAGTGTAAAATATTGATTATTTGTAGGGCATTATCGTGACAGCTGACGATTTGGATTTATTTTTGTAAATAGAAAAATTACGCAAAGTTGATCGGAAGAACGTTAGTTAGTTCCTGTAAGATATAGAATAATAAGTTGCAAACTTTGTTAAATTGATTGAGGTGAACAAGTTGAAAAACATAACGTATGCCATCGTGGATATTGAAACTACGGGTGGAAATGCCCGGGGCAGCCGTATGACAGAAATTGCGATTGTGATTCATGACGGAGAGAAAGTCATTGATCGATGGGAATCGTTGATTAATCCGGAACAACATATTCCATTGGCTATTTTTGCACTGACGGGAATTGATAACGAGCTGGTGGCAGATGCGCCTGTATTTGGTGATATTGCGCAAAAGGTTTTCGATATGCTGGATGGGCGTATTTTTGTTGCTCATAATGTTAACTTTGATTATTCATTTATTCGTCATCAACTGGAAGAACATGGCTATAAATGGACGGCACGAAAACTATGTACAGTACGACTGAGCCGTAAAATAAGACCGGGTTTTCGATCTTACAGTTTAGGAAAGCTTTGCGACAGTTTAGCTATTCCTATTTCAAATCGTCATCGTGCCGGCGGAGATGCAGAAGCAACGGCTATATTGTTTTCTTGTTTACTGCAGTGGGATAATGAAGGTGTGGTGGACGAAATGCTGAGGAAAGCGGCTCCGGATCAACGACTCCCGCCTAATTTGGCACCAGAGGATTTTGAAGCCTTACCGCAGCATCCGGGCGTCTATTATTTTATGAACCAATACGGAAAGGTTATCTATGTTGGAAAAGCTATAAATCTGAAGAAGCGTGTTGCATCTCATTTTACGGGGCACAATATCAATAAACAACGACAGCATTTTTTAAGGGAGATCTATCATATCACATTTGAGGTGTGCGCGACGGAACTCATGGCGCTATTACTGGAATGTACAGAAATAAAGAAACTATGGCCGGCCTATAATCGTGCATTGAAACGTTTTGAGCCTAAATTTGGTTTGTTTAAATATGAAGCACAGAATGGCTATCTGTATCTTGCGGTCGGTAAATTGAAAAAGCACTGTCAATGTATTCAGGTATTTAATCTGGAATATGATGGGGTACAGGTCTTGCGGCAGTTGATGGTTAACTTTGAGCTCGATCATCGTATGTGTACATTTGGTGCTACAGAAATACCTTATGCAAGTAGGTGTTTTCCTGATGAACCGGATTTGCCGGAAGTTGAAAAACATAATGCGCAAGTGGAATTGGCTGTCGATCATCTTTTGGAGCAGCAACCTACCTTTGTAATCGTTGATAAAGGAAGAACACCAGAGGAGAAAAGTTATGTCTGGGTAGAGCAGGGTAATTTTTATGCCATGGGTTATCTGGATGAATACGTGCAATTCGAGTCGATGGAAGATATCCGTTCTAGTTTACAGCGATATCCCGGCAATCACTACATGATGCAACTGATCAATGCCTATATGACGAAGTACCCAAGAAAGGTAACTTATCTGAACGATTGTCAGAAAGCTGTCGTATTACCTGAATTAACTGGAGATTCGGATGAAGAATCTTTGATCTTGTTTTAAGTATCCTTATTATTGAATTAAAATAAAAAATAAACGAATGGAGTTTATACTTTCAAAAATAAATATTGTTGTTTTCTTGTTTCTTGCCGCGATGCATCTGTATTGGGTATGCAATGGACAGTTCGGAATTGCGGCCACGATCCCGACAAAGTTGAATGGGAAGAGAGTTTTTACCCCCAGTCGGTTTGGAACCTTTATCGTCGCTGTTGGATTGTTTCTGTTTGCGTTGCTTAATATGGTTTTTGATGGTCTTGTTCAGCTTCCTGTAGCATCCATCTATATTGGTTATGGTATGTGGATTATTGCGGCTATATTTCTACTCCGTTTTATAGGGGATTTTAAATATGTTGGGATCACTAAAAGATTTCGAAAGTCTGTTTTTGCTCGGAAAGATACTTATTTCTTTAGTCCTTTATGTTTCTTTCTATTCGTTTCTCATATTTTGCTATTAATCGATTAGATCATCATAAAGATGCATTCAGTAGTTGACTCATATGGTTCATAGCTACTTCTGCACGGATAGGCATCAGTTGGTTTTTATATAGGTGTAGTCATTTTTATTCTATTTGTTGATTGCGACCAATCCAGTTCAAACGGATTGGTCGTGATTTTTTTTAGTTAATTGTCTTAAGAGTGTTTTTTAGATTTGATCTATTCCTGCTCTATATTGTGGAGTGTGATCCACTTTAGTGAAAATGTGAGGGGCATTCATTTCAATTCCTGCTGCTAGAAAATCGTTCAGAATCAGTTGAAAAATCTCGGATTGTGCCAATGCGATTTCGGCAGACTGTGAAATATAAACATTCAGTTCATAGAGCACGTAAAAGTCATCTAGTTTCTTCTGTAGTACAAAGGGCGCTGGGGTTGTATTGACACGTGCTACCCGCGGAGGTATGTTTAAAAGCATTTCATGGATGCGTTCCCACGGTTCTTCATAGCCCACTGTTAACTCAACCTGAAAGCAAATTCCCTGATCTGAAAAAGTAGAATAGTTTACAGTATTACCCGATAAGATAGATGAATTAGGGATTGTGATCTCTTCATTTTTAATGGTCCTGAGTCTTGTCACCAGCGGTGATTTTTCAATCACTACCCCCGTTTTATCAGCTATGGTGATGCGGTCTCCGATTCGGAAAGGTCGCATATAGGTAATAACAAGACCTGCAATAATGTTGGATATTGCAGAAGATGAGCCTAATGAAAATAATACTCCAATAAATACTGATATTCCTTTGAAGATATCTGAGTTCGATCCTGGTAGATAAGGGAATATCAGAACGAGTGTAAATGCTTGCAATAGAAAGCGGACAATGGTAAAAGTCGGCATAGCAAATTCGCGATGGAAACCATTTACTTCTAGCTTTCCCTTATCGATTTCAGTAAAAATGTATTTAACCAGTCGGACGGCATAGCGCATGACAAATAGGATGACAAATACCGTGATGAGATTGGGGATATAATCCCAGATTGCTAAAAATGCTTTTTTTAAGGGTTTGGTAAATAGGCCGATCAAACTGTTGGCCCAACTCTGTGTAAAAGGAAAGACACTGAAAACAATAGGCAACATGATGAAGGCCATCAAAACGATAAGTGCCCAGCGCAACATGTTGATACTGCTGATCAGCATGCGGGTTTTTTGAACGGAGCTGACCAAAACATAATTCTTGATTTTGACATCTTTGATCAGCTGGCTACGCTCTGTCATAATCCGCTGTACACTGTAATTTTTAATTTTATTGATCAATAGTATCAATAAGTAAAAGACAATAAAAATGAGCACGATAAGCCCAATGCGGATCAATAATTTTGAAATACTGTTTTCTTCTTTTTCTCGGGTTATGGTTTCCTGAATACTTTTTAGATACTGTTTTGCGATTTCTTCTTTGTTTTTTCCTTCAAGTAGGGCATCGAGTTCTGTTACTGAGGTAATTATTAGGTCTTTGTATACAATATCTGAGCTGATTTCATTGTTTTCAATTTTGAATGAATCAACTTTTACGAAGTCATCTTCATATAGGTTTTGAATGCGACTAACGACATTGTCAGCTCGGTCTTTTGCTAAAGATGAACCGAGTTTGTTGTATATGTAAAACAACGTATCGTTAAATGGTGCGACAGGGTAACGTTTGGTATTTTTCTTGATTGAATCAACTTTTATTTTTAACTGCTGATTTCGGATGATATTTTCTTCATCAAAATTATTGAGCTGTTGTTTCAGGTTTTCTTTCTTTGCGCTATTTTGTGTCTTTAGATTTGTGATTTCGTTTTGAAGCTTTACGCGCTCTAAAGAATCGTTGATCTGCTGTTGTCGAATACCGTTTAATAGAGAACTTAAGCCCAGCTCTTTATTATTAACCGAATCTGTCTCCTGAGCCGAAAGTTGAATAACGGCTGAAAAGCATAATAACGTAGTAAGGAAACAAATGTAAAGTCTTTTCATATTGTAAGCTATTTTGATTCTAAGCCATATGACGAATGTACTTATGGTAGATTTAGAAGACCAAACATAGAGAATTTTGCTTGTATTACACAATCAGAAAATGAGATATTCATCCACGCTGCGGTAGATTAAGATCGCTAGATATATTTATTTTTGCTTGAAAGGATTTTCATGTTGTTCCCTCAGCATAGAATTTACTGCTGGGGAGATTTTATCATCATTTGGAAAAGTACTTCTGTTAATTTAAAGTGGGGTACTAGGTCGCTTTTTAAATCTATTCAATTTTGAGAAAATGAACTTATTATTAATTGTCAAGAGCGTTAGAACTGATAAGACCAAAACCGGTAAAAGGGACAAATAAATCGTATAATAGATTTCTTCATTGAAACTGTAGGTACTCCATGAGGATTCGCGATCTACAAAAATGCTGTAATTCCAAAAAATCCAAAAGCTGGTCAATAGCAAAAATTCTATTGTGATTTTGTATCTGTTTTTCTTGATCCGCGCTATCAAAAGAAATAAAATGGTAAGCATAATGGTGCTGCATAAAGAAATGAAGAATGCATCGTATACGAAACTACAGGCTAGACAGCCACTTGATGTTTGATCTGATAATTTTCCCATCGACCAATATGTCTGTATAAAAGTAAATGCAAATAGTGTAACCGCAATAAAAGCGATGCTGTTCATTAATATAAGGATACTTTTCTTCATTTAGCAGTATTAATTAAATAAACCCGCAGGCTTGCTGTGCAAGTCTCTGCGGGTAGCAACCGCTAAGTTACAAATCGTTTTCCTCAAACATTTTGGCGTCGCGGGTATTTTTTTGTACAGCAATGGCTGAAAATATACTTAAGCAGAATGACATGGCATAAAATCCTTTTTCACTTAGTAGGAGATCTGCATTCCAAAGCCCTACTGTAAGCAGCACCATCGCGGCAATTGTTGCAAACCAGCTAAGCCCATAATAAAGATCGGTTACGGCAATGCCTTCTGCTCTATCTCTTACACTTTTCTGTACGGAGATCACGGCAAATAAACCGAATAGCAGGATGGTGAAATAATATCCTTTTTCATTGAGTTCCATGGTTGCATTCCATAAACCGATACAGTATCCCATGGAGCCGGTTAGTAAAGCAAACCAGGATGCGCCGATGAATGCACCTGTAGGTTTGAATGGATTTTTTGTTTTTTCTTCGTTTTTTGTAAGTGGAGTGTTCTCCTCTGTTTTGTGTTTTAGCGGTTCCATAATTTTTGTTTTTTTATGTGTTATTATGAAAGCAAATGTCCGCTGTTGTCGCTAGATGCACAAATGAGATATTTGAAAATACTGATGATTTAAATTAATTTTTTAGTAGGTTTGTTTTTAAAATTAACCTATTATGGATGCGCTTGCGACATTAATAAATTTACTTGGTGATCAGGATAAAAAGGATTTTAAGGCATTTATGCGCAAGAAGAATAAGCGACACGATGTTAAAAATATTCTATTATTTGAATTGCTAAATACTGACGATATAAATGGCTTAGAAAAGCTGTTAAAAAAAACAAAAAGCAGGGATTCTTACCATGCTTTGCGTAAAAGACTGCACGATAACCTACTTTTATTTCTATCTCAGAAGACATTTGAAAGCAATAACAGTCAGGCTTCGGAAGTGATGCGTTTAATCGTTGTAAGCCGTTTTCTTTTGGAAAATGATGTGGATAAAACTGCTTTCAAGTGCTTGGTGAAGGCCGAGCAAATCGCAACAAAACTGGAACAGTATAATTTATTGAACGATATATTGCTTCTTAAAATAAATTATGCGCATAGTGAAGCTTCAGAAAATTTAGAAGACTTAACAACACGTTTTATGGTCAACCAGCAACATATGCAACGGGAGGCAAAATTGAATCTGGCATATGCTTTTCTGCGTCAGGAAATGCGTGAGGTAAATCTGAAAGGTAAAGTGGTCAACTTGGCCGCACTGATGCTCGGGACCATACGAAAATATCAGATTGCAGTCAAAGATTTAATGAATTATAAGTCTATTTATCAGATACTTTTTATAGCCAATGAATATGCGGCTATTCATCAGGATTATAGTTTTATAGAACGTTATATCCAGCGCATCCAACATTTTATTCAGGGAAAGAAGAAAGCGGATGAATCGCACTTATTTTATCAGTTGCATGTCCTTTATTTTTTGGCAAACTTTCATTTACGCAACAGAAGCTTTGAAAAGAGTGCGGAGTATCTTTCTGAGATGAAGAACCAAATGGAACAGCACCGTTTTCATGAATCTCAATTTTATCCACGGCATCAGTTGTTATCGGCTCTGAATCTATATTTTACTGGAATGGGTGGAGAAGGAATAGCTGTATTGATGAAGGCTTTGGAAATGACAACAAAAAAGACAAAACAGGAGGACATAGAAGATTTAAGGATATGTTTAACGATGTTTTATCGTTGCAGGATGAAAGATCTTGCTTACGCCATCTTGCTTTGTTTCAGCATACTGATCAATGGTACGAGAAAAAAATGGGTATGCTTTGGACCATTCGTAAAAATCTGATGGAGGTTTTGGTTCATGCACAGTTCGGGCATATCGAACTTGCTGTTTCAAGGTTAAGTAGTTTCAAACGTCGATACAGTGGTTTTCTTACAGAAACTCATGAAGAAAGGGTATTACATTTTGTGAGTCTTGTGGAGAAATATTTCAATAAGCCTGATATAGTGTTTAATCCTGTATTTCAAAAAACTGCGGTCGATCTGTTAAAGAATAAAGAACATGCGGATATTTTTCATATTTGTTTTATTTCATGGCTGATCGCTAAGTGGGAGAAAAAGTCGGCCTATCAAATCGTACTTCAGCATTTGTCCAGTCGACATACATCCGAAAATATTTAGATGGTTCAATATGGAATCCAGATTAATTTTTGCCTGATGTAATCTTAATATTTAGGATTAAAAATAACTTCTCTCCGAGGTGCTTGTTGTATGGTTATGGAGTCTTTGTATTTTTCTGGTACGAGCGGTATTTTACTGCCTTATAAAAATAAAAGTTTTTATCCCGAAAATCTTCAGGAGAAAAGCAGGCTTGCGGTCTATGCTTTATTATTCAATTCGTTGGAGGTAAACAGTTCATTCTATAAAATACCACGTGAAGAAACTGTGAAACGATGGGCAGATGAAGTACCGGATGGATTTCGTTTCACCTTTAAATTATGGAGGGGAATTACTCACGCAAAAGGTTTGATCTTTGACCCGAATGATGTTGCTCATTTTTGAAGGTGATTGCCGAAGCAGGCGAGAAGAAAGGTTGTTTACTGATTCAGTTTCCTCCCTCTGTTACGTTTAATGCTGCTGTGCATGTCAATCTTTTGCTAGAGACTGTTGTTAATGATGAGCATATAAAGGGATGGCGGGTATGCGTCGAGTTTCGGCATCCATCTTGGCATTGTGAAGATACATTTAGCCTGTTAATTCGTACGGAGCCAGTCTTGTGCTGCACGACAAGAACAGTAATGGTATGCAATTGTCCTATAGTGAAACAGATTTTATTTATCTGCGATTTCATGGTCCCAATGGTAATTACCGGGGTAGTTATGAAGATGATTTTCTACAGGAATATAGTTCATATATTCGGGAATGGTTAGCTGAAGGGAAAGAGGTTTTCACTTACTTTAACAATACAATGGGCGACGCGATTCAGAACTTGAAGTTACTGTCGGAATATGTGAATTATAGGTATTAATATGGTAAGTGGTATCGATTTTATAATCAATACCACTTAGCTAATTTCGAATAGCTTGAACCTATATCTTCTGCTTCAGAAGATCAGCATACCAATGTCCCGAAGATTTAACGATGCGTTGTTGCGTTTCAAAATCAACATATACTAAACCAAATCTGGGATGATAACCTTCTGCCCACTCAAAGTTGTCGAGAAAAGTCCATGCAAAATACCCGTTGACCTGAACTCCTTCTTGTTTGGCCCTAAGTACTTGGGCAATGGTCGACTGTAAATACTGCACTCTTTTCGGGTCATCGACTTGATTGTTAACCACCTCATCTGGAAAAGCTGCTCCATTTTCAGTGACAATCAGTGGCGGTATGTTGGGATAGGCACTGAATTTTTTCAAAACATGGTACATGGATTCAGGAAATACTTCCCAATTCATGGCAGTGAGTTCGACCTTGCGCGATTTTGCACTTACAATTTTTGCGCGTAGGTAGGGGACGAATAAGGAATGACGGATGATTTCGCGGGTATAATTTTGTACTCCGATAAAATCCATATCAAACTTTAGCTCGTTTTCATCATTGTGCTTGATATATTTTTCAATTCTTCTTAGAATTTTGATCTCATCTGTAGGATAGCCCATACCTAGCAGGGGCTCTATGAAAAACCTATTGAGTAATACATCTGCTTTTTTAGCAGCAAGGATATCTTTTTCTCTTCCGGTGAACGGTTCAATATGCGAACAGGAGAAAGTGGTTCCAACGGTACTGTCTGGTTGTAGTGATTTAATAATTCTTGCACCTTTAGCCTGTGCTAGTGATGCATGATGTGCAGCTGCTAAAAGTAATCGATTCCTTTTTTTCCAGGTGCATGTACGCCAAAGAAGTATCCAGCGGCACTAAATACCGCAGGTTCATTTAAAACCATCCAGTTTTTTACCCGATCGCCAAAGTGTTTGACACAGAGTGCTACATAATCAGCAAACCAATCGGTGACTTCCCTGTTGATCCATCCACCTCTTTGTTCCAGGGCATGCGGCAGATCCCAGTGATAGAGTGTTATCCAAGGTGTAATCCCTAATTCTAAAGAAAGATCGATGAGTTTATTATAGAAGTCAATGCCTGATGGATTGGCTTCTCCTGTACCTTGCGGTAGAATACGGCTCCAGGCAATGGAAAACCTGTAGTTCCTAATATTTAAGCTGTGCATCAAATGGAGATCTGCTATGTAGCGATTATAGAAATCGCAAGCAATATCTCCGTGCTGGTTTTTAAAGATCTTATTCTTTTTTTTACAAAAGTATCCCAAATAGAAAGGCCTTTTCCATGTATATCATGAGCTCCTTCAATTTGGTAGGCGGCTGTAGAAACTCCCCAAATAAAATCTTCGCCAAAGGAATCTTTAGTTAAAATCATTTACGGAATTTATTTTCTCAAGTGGTGCAAATATCACTTATTTAAGTTGTTTTAATATTTGTGAAATCTAAGAGGAGAATAGAATGAACTAAACTGCACTAGAAAGATACGAAATAATACCCTTTGGAAGAAATGTGTGATCGTTTTCATAATTCAAATGTTTTAAACCACTGTTTACATTAATTTGCTTATATAAATTTACAAAGCATATGTTAACTGTGTATGAATTGATTATGAAGTTTTTGAGTATTGTCAGGGCTCTTGTTTTTTTAACTATTTCATCACCATATATTTTTTGATATACCGATCTGTGTTAAGGATTCAATAGTTGGTTCAGAGAGCAGATGGAGATCGCGTTGTTTTTGGAATTCTAAGAAAGCGGGCATATTTAATAATTCTTTTTGAATGGCCTCATTTTTATATTGTGACATATGGATAAAGGTGTTGCTGCCATTAACCTGGAATATCGTATATACAAATTGATGATTGTCCAATTCTTTAAACTCATCAAGAAAAATCTGAATGTTTTCTTTGTTCGCATCAACATAGTCTTCTTTGATGGTATAAGTCACTTTTATAGCTATCATGGGGTATCTTTATGAATGAATACTGGTTTATGTATTCGAAGATAATGAATTTGATGCTATGGAAAGTAAAAACTCCGAACGAACAATTGGATATTGTTCGTTCGGAGTTTTTACTTGAATCGAATGCTCAGCTTTTCACGGGTTACTTCTTAGTTTCAGTAACTTTACCACAGGTAAGCATCGCAGATCCATAGTAAGGATTTTTAATCGCCGTTTCATTGCTTAACCAATAGCCTTTTTTCATCGGGCAATATTGATAGTACACTGGTTGGCTGACCTTATCACTGCTTTTTACGATTTGCCACATGATCGTTGAAACTTCATTGAATGATGCACGCTGTTTTTCAAGATTGCCTGCTTTTGCTAATTTATCTACTTCAAGGGTTAAGTTATCTTTCAGTTTGAAAGCGCTTTCTGCTTTTACCACCTTCTGAAGTGCTTGAATGGATTCGGAAGCCTTTTTCTCATCACTGCTTACCAATGCATTTTTTACACCATAATATTTACTTAATAGTGTTTCTGTATTTTGGGCAAGTGCCACATGTCCAAATAGTGAAATTGCCAATATCAATAAGTTCTTTTTCATATCTATTTTCCGTTAATCATTTAAAGATAGTTTTAAAATTTTACTTTTGAACTGCTTCGTTATTTTCTCGATTTCTAAAGCAGAGGTTCTGTATTCTGTGTCTTTCAAAACTCGGCTTCACATTTTGCTATACCTGATGCT
This sequence comes from Sphingobacterium sp. IITKGP-BTPF85, assembly GCF_001006065.1. Lineage (NCBI taxonomy): Bacteria > Pseudomonadati > Bacteroidota > Sphingobacteriia > Sphingobacteriales > Sphingobacteriaceae > Sphingobacterium > Sphingobacterium sp. IITKGP-BTPF85. Next base: position 827 of record NZ_ASZT02000153.1, on the reverse strand, counting down.
GACGAAGCTGTACTTCCTTTTCGCTTTCCTTTATTGATCTTATGTCAATATTAAAGTCTGCTGTATGGACTTTTCCATGTATTTTAAACTGCACCCACATCTTGTATTTACCAGCCTTTGTAATGTTTGTTTCTGCGTATATCGGGTATTGTACATGTGGTATGGGCCGGATCTGTAAAAACTCTTTATCCGTCTTATTGATCATTAATATATGAGCTGATGTTCCCAAATACTGTTCCAAACTACTGTTATACAGTTTCTTTTCGCATTTTTCGATGGCTATCTTTATACGTTGTATGTTGCCGGTTTTAAAATTATCGGTATTTTCAAGGATAATTGTATAGTCATCTATGTAACATATCGGTTTTTTTGAAGTGACCTCACGAGAAGTCATATAGTACCCTTTCACTTCGATTTCTAACATGTTTAAGACATGTTCTTTACCAAGAGGTTTAAAATAGGTGAACAAATGGTATTTTCCACCGTTATGAAAAGTCTGTGTTACAGCATAGCTACCGTCTTGCTGCAGCACTGGATGGATGTGTCTGAACCAATTAAGATCTTCACTAATGACCATGACATGAATGTTCATTTCATCAGAAATGTCCAATGCTACTTGTTTTTGGTTTTTTTTGATTGCAAATAGTAGTCTAACGGGATGTCCCTGCTTCAATAATTCTGTGGTTAAAGTTGTTTAATTGTACCTGATATTGATCTGGATTTTCCTGTTGAACAGATCTCAGATCCATTCCACATGTCGAACAGCTGTTGCCTTGAGTCCCGTTTACTTCGGGGGCATAGGACAGGTGTATATGCTCAGTCTGAGG
>NZ_ASZT02000152.1:0-12197 GCF_001006065.1 Sphingobacterium sp. IITKGP-BTPF85 | reverse complement strand
TTTAGTTTAAACGATATTTAATAGCTATTAATACGTTTATATTTATATTTGCATGACCAATTATAAATAAAATGCCATATAAAAAAGTATTATTAGTTTTTCTGATGTTATTTACGATCAGTCACTATCAGGTGTCTGCACAAAAAAAAGAAAAAATCGAATATAAGTTTGGTAAAATTCAACCTGAAGAATTTTCAATTATGCCATCTGGTGCAGACTCTGCCGCTTCAGCCATTAAATTGTTTGACATCGGTAACTGTTATTTTGAATTAAGTCCTGCTTCAAAATCATTTGTCTATGTATATGAAAGACACGTGCGTTATAAAATCATTAATAAAAATGGGTATGATTACGCAAATCATACTATTGGATTGTATAAAAGTAATTCACAGTCCAAGGAAACGTTAGATAATATGAGCGCAGCTACCTATAATATGGTGGATGGTGTCATGAAAACAGACAAAATTGATAAAGATTCAAAATTTACGGAAGAAGTAAATAAGAATGTTATCCAGAAAAATTACATTACCTAATGTAAAAGAAGGATCTATAATTGAATATAAGTATAAGATTAAATCGGATTTCATTTTTAATCTTCGCGGATGGAGTTTCCAAAGTGAAATTCCGACCCGTTGGTCCGAATATGCAGTAACTATTCCAGAGTATTTAGATTATAAATTCAGTAGAAATGGATATTATGATATTGCACATCCTTTGCACGAAACCGTTAATGCAAGTTACGTTTCCGGTGTTCAATCTGCTGCGATTCGTGATCGCTTTGTGGCAGAAAATATGCCCGCTCTGAAGGACGAACCTTTTATTTCAAGCCTAGATGATTATCGACCTTCTATAGATTTTGAACTTCGATCCACCAATTTCCCTGGACAGTTTTTTGTTGATTATACAGGATCATGGCCAAAGATTATCAGTTCTTTGCTAGAAGATGAAAATTTTGGACGTTATATAGAGAAAACAAGCTTCGCTAAAAATAATTTGAAATCTATCATTAAAGCTGAAAACGATTCTTTGGCAAATGCGAAATCAATTTTTAAATATGTTAAGGATAATCTTAAGTGGAATGAGAAGTACAATTTTTATAGTACGGAAACAAATCCCAAAACAATTTTTGAGAAAAAAACAGGAAATTCAGCCGATTTAAATTTGGTGCTGATCAACTTTCTGAAAGAAGCGAATTACAGTGTTTATCCAGTGTTAATTAGTACACGTTCCAATGGGAAACATCCTGGATACCCAATCATAAGTAAATTTGATAATGTTGTGGTTGCGGTAGAAATTGGAGGCAAATCATACTTTCTCGATGCAACGGTTAAGGACATGCCATTTGGAATGATGAATTATCAAATTTAAATCATGAGGGTTTTTTGATCAATGTTGGTGAAAAAAGTGGTGGGTGGATCAGCACTGAAACGCTTTTCGGAGATGAGAGCATGCATGTGTATAATCTCGTGTTAGATAAAGAAAACCGATTAAAAGGTAGTGTAACCAATTATTTCAATGGATATGCCGGTTTAAGTGCTCGCAACAGCTACAGGACTGCCATCAATGAAGAAGATTATATCAAGAACCTGAAAAAAATAAAACGGGATTAGAGCTTAATAACTTCAAGATCTTAAATCTGGATAGTCTAGATGATCGATTGATTGAAACGATGGACGTTGAGATAGAAGATAATGTGGAAGAAGCTGGAGATCTGGTTTATTTCACACCTTTACTTTTCGAACGAACAAAGGAAAACCCATTGAAACATGAGGAAAGACTTTTTCCTGTAGATTTCGCTCATCCGATACTTGAAAATTGCCGTGTAGTCATTAATTTCCCTGAAGATTATCAGATTGATAAACTTCCTAAGGGCGGCATTTTTAAACTTCCTGAAGATGTCGGCTCCTTTTCGATATCGTATTTAATCGATGGCCAGACACTTCTAATAAAAAGTGCTATTCATATCAATAAGTCGATGTACAGTTCAGAAGAGTATTTCTATCTTAAAGAACTTTTCGCCGCTATTGTAGAGAAGCAAGCAGAAAAAATTGTATTTAAAAAGAAGGTATAATGAAGTATACATTGGGTTTAATGGCATTGCTGTTTTTTTCTCACGGTAATGCACAGACAAATTGGGATGTGGCAAATATCCACGAAGCGCTTAAAAAAGATGCCACTATTGTTATTAGAAATGAAGAACAGTTCCTCGATATTAAAGGCATCAATGCTGCAAAATATGATTATAAAATAACTGCAACCATTTTTAGCAAAGCAGGTGATGACTTTGCTGCAATGGAAGAAGTTTACGATAAGTTTTCTACTATTTATAATATAAAAGCGGTTTTGTATGATGCCACCGGTAAGAAGATTAAGGAATATAAATCCTCTGATATAAAAGATCAAAGCTTGATATCTGGTTTTTCAATATTTGAGGACAATAGGCTAAAGAGTCTGAAATTTGTAAGTAATAGTTATCCGTATACCATTGAATATAGTTTTAGCCAAGATTTTAAAGGATTACTTTATTTTCCCCAGTGGCGCGATCTAAAAGATTTTGGTGTTTCCGTAGAAAAATCAAGTTATTGTATTCAAAAAGATAAAAATTATCAAATGAAATACCTCTCGAGTACAGGGTTGAAAGTTGATTCGACCAGTATTGGAGGTAAAATACGTTATAAATGGGAGAGTAGTCAAGTACCTGCTTTAGCTAAAGAACCGATGGCTGTAGGGATTGATAATCTAAGTTCCTGGGTTAAAGCCTCCCCGAACTTATTTGAATATGATGGCTCCACCGGTAATTTTGATAACTGGAATAATTTTGGACAATGGATTTATAAGCTTAATGAAGGTGGAAATCAATTACCTGAAGCATTTAAAATCAAGATTCGGGATTTAACACAAGCAGCACGGACTCCAGAAGAAAAGATGCGCATCCTGTATCAATATTTGCAACAGAATACACGTTATGTCAGTGTGCAATTGGGTATTGGCGGATTTAGACCTGTATTGGCCGAGAAAGTAGCTACAGTTAATTATGGTGATTGTAAGGGGCTGTCCAATTTTATGAAAGCGATGCTGAATGAAGTGGGAATTAATTCACATTTAGTGATGATTGGAAATGGCAAACCTAGTTTAAACGATCAATACTCAAGTATCGGGCAGGCTAATCATATGATATTAGCTGTACCGATAGGGAAGGACACTACCTTTCTGGAGTGCACGAGCCCTTATTATCCCATGGGATTTATTGGTTACGGAAACTCAAATAGAAACGTACTGTTAGTGACCGAAGCTGGTGGAAAACTTGTAAAGACGCCGGCTTATAATGCCTCACAAAACTATCAGGTGAGTAAAACAAAAATTAAATTTAACAATGAAAATGATATTGATGTATTGATCAACACATCATATGGTAATTCTCAATTTGAAGACAATTTACGAAAAACAGTTTTAGAACCAAGTGAACAGAAAAAAAGAGCATTAGAAAATAGCAATATTCCTATTGAAACATTTGGTTATTATAAATGTGATCAAAAAGATAAAACTAAACCGGAGTTAGTAGAGGAGTTATCATTTAAATCAAAACCATTATTAAGTAAGGGTGGTGATAAATATTTTCTGTTACTGAATCAAATGAATAGAAGGGAAGCTGTACCTATTAAGATTGCAGATCGAAAAACATTTTTTTCCGTTCCTTATGCGTATGAAGATAAAGATGAGATCGTTTTCGAATTGCCACAAGGCTATCAGATAGACTTTATTCCAAAAGATATTCTGATCGAATCAGATTTCGGTATTTACACGGCGACATTTGAAAAAAAGATGGTCTTCTTATCTACAGCCGAACTCAGAAAATGAATGATAAAATATATCCGCCAGAAAAATACAGTGAGTATGTTGATTTTTATAAAAAATAGTTCAGGCAGATAAGCAGAAAGCTGTTATTACAAAAACGTTATAATTCATTTAAACTGATGTAATAAATTAAAAAGCTGTAAGGAAACTTTGATATCCTTACAGCTTTGTTGATATAAATACCTGGTTTTATATGTCATCAATAAATAATCTGAGCCCGTGTTGTCTGTGATTATTAATCAATTTGATGCACGATAATTAATCATCCAAATCCGCCATGTAGATGTCATGTACGACAAATTTAACTTGTGCATTAGGTAATAGCATATCCATGACATCTTCCGAATCTATTGGATACAAAGTTTCACTATCTGCATCAAGCATTTCAGAATCAGGTATGAGCTCAAAGAATGTAATTCCATTGCTCTGTGATAATTCCTCCACTTTTATGCAGACAACCTCTTGATTTTTCCAATTTGACCAGATGGTTTTATTGAACAGTTGATATGGATTTTTTTCTGAATTAGACATGTATGCAAACATAGTCAATCACATCTCTACAACAAAATTTATTCTTAAGTAAGAGTCCTGGTCACCTTGTTACAGATGTAAATTATACACAAACAAGACCCGTGTAGCACTTTAAGTACAATTCTTTTTTAGAATGGCACCTCTGCTGGGTTGAGTCCTGAAAAACCTAAGTCCCCCATATTTTTAATTGATGCTATATCTTCAGCAGTCAATTCAAAATTTGATAGGTCAAGATTTGCCTTGATATTGATGGGATTAGTAGATTTTGGTAACGGATTAATACCCTCCTGTAATGCAAATTTAATGCAGATCTGGCCGACACTAACGTTATACTTTTTCGCTAACGAAAGCAATACTTCATTGTCAAGAATTCGACCTGATCCAAGAGGTGACCAAGCTTGTACCAAAATGTTGTTTTCTTTACAGTACGAAACTGTTTCTTCCTGTAATACCCAGGGTGAAATTCCAGTTGATTGACAGCTGGTTTAATTTGTACTGTTTTCAAAAGGGTTTCAACATATTTCTTAGGAAAATTACTTAGACCAATAGCTTTGACTCTTCCATCAACATATAATTTTTCAAAAGCTCTCCAGGTATCAGCATTAATTTCTGCCCAATTTTCAAATTGTGCTTCATTAGCCGGCCAATGAATAAGGTATAAATCAACATAAGTTAAATTAAGTAAAGTTAGTGATTTTTCAAATGCAGTTAATGTGTTTTCATATCCACGGTCCGCGTTCCATAATTTTGTCGTAATAAAAAGATCATCACGATCAATTCCACTATCTTGAATGGCCTTTCCAACACTTTTTTCGTTCCCATATACGGCAGCAGTATCGATATGAATATAACCCGCATTTAATGCCTCAGCTACCGCGTTATAGGCAGGCGCACCATCTTCGATTTGCCAGGTTCCGAAACCGATAGCAGGAATCTTAATCCCGTTGTTTAATGTATATGTAGTCATGTATTAAAGTTATTTGTAAATAATAAAACTAAAATTAACGATTCTAACAGGCATTCTCAGTCCCTCCGTTTATTTTAGTGAGAATTTGACAACATAATGAAATATGGAAACGAATCATTATATTTAATACATGGAAGCAATTGTTATTGGAGGAAGTGGAGCTACAGGAAGAGAACTGGTTAGGCTATTATTAGAAGATGTACGCTTCACTAAAGTCCGTGTATTAGTACGTAAAGCTTATTTTGAACAATATGATAAGTTAGAAGAGATTATTGTCGATTTTGACAAATTATCATCTTATCACCAAGTTATAAAAGGAGAAGTTGCATTTTCATGTCTCGGCACAACTTTAAAAGATGCAGGAAGTAAAGACGCACAATGGCATATAGATTACGATTATCCACTGGGTTTTGCACAGCTAGCTTTCAACAATGGCATATCCCATTTTGTTCTATTATCTGCAATAGGAGCAGATGCAAAATCCAGTATTTTCTATAATCGTATGAAAGGAAGTTTAGAAGAAGCAATTAAAAAAATTGGATTTAAACACCTTATGATATTGCAACCAGGCTTTATAGAAAGACCTAATTCAAATCGATTTGGAGAAAAGGTCGGACTGAAAGCAATTACTTTTTTTAATTCATTAGGTTTTTTTCGGCATTATGCGCCTATTAAAACGCATCAGCTCGCTCAAGCAATGATAGAAAGTGTTTTTTCATATGGATCAACCGTCCAAGTAATTTCATTAAAAGAAATGAGGGCACTAACTAAGTAATTAGATGTAGGCTGTAGCGCATATAGAATATAAGTGCACATGCATCTGAAAAGAAAGGTAATAGACAAATATAATTGTGTTTAATCCAGTCATGCCAACATTTTACTTTTAACCGTCATAATTCAACCTTTTGTAGCGATTTAAATTTCAATTTCCTATCTTTAGGCGAATTTTGAATCAGCCTCAGCGTTCGTTTTGAATTTCAATTTTGTTTAAGCAAATTAAAAGATTTCAATAAAAAAATTATGTCATCTAAAATCATTTACACCAAGACAGATGAAGCGCCATTGTTGGCGACTTACTCATTCTTACCTATTGTACAAGCATTCGCCAAAACAGCTGATATCGATGTTGAATTAAGAGATATTTCTCTTGCAGGTCGTATTTTAGCAAACTTTTCAGATGTATTAAGCGCAGATCAGAAAGTAGCTGATGCTTTAGCTGAATTAGGGCAGTTGGCAACAACTCCAGAAGCTAATATCATCAAATTACCAAATATTTCAGCTTCCATTCCGCAATTAAAGGGAGCTATTGCTGAATTGCAGGCAGCAGGTTATGCGATACCAAATTTCCCTGACAATCCAGAAACTGCAGCAGAAACTGAGATTAAGGCAAAGTATGCAAAAGTATTAGGTTCAGCTGTAAATCCAGTTTTACGTGAAGGAAACTCTGACCGCCGTGCGCCAAAAGCTGTTAAGAATTATGCTAAAGCAAACCCGCATTCAATGGGTGCTTGGTCAGCAGATTCTAAGACACGCGTAGCGTCCATGTCTCACGGTGATTTTTATGAGACTGAGCAATCAGTAACAGTAGAAAACGCAGGACAGTTCAAAATTGAATTTGTTAATGCAGCGGGTACCGCTACAGAATTAAAAGGTTTATCTCCATTAAAGGCAGGTGAAGTAATTGATTCATCAGTAATGAGCTTAAATGCATTAAAAGGTTTTGTTGCAGATACAATTGCTGCGGCTAAAGCGGAAGGTGTTTTATTATCTGCTCATTTAAAAGCAACGATGATGAAAGTATCAGATCCTATTATTTTTGGTGCTATCGTAGAGGTTTATTTTAAAGATGTATTTGCTAAATATGGTGAATTATTCAACTCTTTGGGTATCAATAAAAATAATGGTTTAGGAGAAGTATTTGCAAAAATATCGGGTAATCCGCAAGAGGCAGAAGTTAAAGCAGCTATTGAAGCCGCTATCGCGAATGGTCCAGATTTAGCAATGGTAAACTCTGATAAAGGTATTACGAACTTACATGTGCCTTCAGATGTGATCGTTGATGCATCTATGCCAGCGATGATCCGTACTTCGGGACAGATGTGGAATAAAGAAGGAAAATCTCAAGATACCATCGCTATTATTCCAGATCGTTCTTATGCAGGAGTGTATGAAGCAACTATTGAAGATTGTAAAGAAAATGGCGCATTAGACCCTACAACTATGGGTTCTGTTCCCAACGTGGGTTTAATGGCTCAAAAAGCTGAAGAATATGGTTCACATGATAAAACTTTCCAGGCATCAGAAAACGGTTCGATCCGTGTGGTAGATGCAAATGGAAATGTTTTGATGGAACAAAGAGTTGAAACTGGTGATATCTTCCGCATGTGTCAAACTAAAGATGCACCTATTCAAGACTGGGTAAAATTGGCGGTTAACCGCGCTCGCTTATCGGCTACACCTGCAGTATTCTGGTTAGATGAAAATCGTGCCCATGATAGAGAAATCATCAAAAAGTTGAGAAATATTTAGGTGATTTTGATACAAATGGATTAGATATTTTTGTTATGAATCCTGTTGAGGCAACTAAATTTTCTTTAGACCGTATCCGCGAAGGATTAGATACAATTTCTGTAACGGGTAACGTATTACGTGATTATTTAACAGATTTATTTCCTATTTTAGAAGTTGGTACATCTGCAAAAATGCTTTCTATCGTTCCTTTAATGAATGGTGGAGGTTTATTTGAAACAGGTGCTGGTGGTTCTGCTCCAAAACATGTTGAACAATTCTTACAAGAAGGTTATTTACGTTGGGATTCTCTAGGTGAGTTTTTAGCTTTAGGAGCATCTTTAGAGCATTTGTCACAAACACAGAATAATGCGCAGGCATTAGTTTTGGCAGAAGCATTGGATGTGGCAACAGAAAAATTCTTAGCGAATGATAAATCTCCAGCACGTAAAGTAGGTCAAATCGATAACCGTGGTTCTCACTACTATTTGACAGCTTATTGGGCTGAAGCTTTAGCTGCACAAACAAAGGATAGCGTACTAGCAGCGAAGTTTGCACCTTTAGCTAAATCATTAGCTGAAAATGAGGCTAAGATCAACGAAGAGTTGATAGGTGCTCAAGGTAAAGCACAAAACATTGGTGGTTATTATTTCCCTAATGATGATTTGGCTACAGCCGCTATGCGTCCTTCGCAAACATTAAATAATGCAATCGCTTCTTTATAGTCGTGATTTTATAAATAAAAAGGCTCCATTCATCATGAATGGAGCCTTTTTATTTATAAATTATAAAGTATTATGGAATACTAATTTTTGTTCTTCATTAAATTCATTTCGAGTATAACCTGTTCTAAGGTCTCTTCATTAACAATAGGTACTTGTTGGATTTTTAGCATGTTATGCAATTTTGTATCCTTGTCGAGTAAATGAAAATTAGACCTCACAAAAGGATGAGCATTTGGTTTTTTAGAATCCTTATTTTCATTCATAATGGAATGATTTCTATTTTTATTTCGAAATGGATGCATAATGATTCGATTATGTCTGTAATTGGTATTTACAATTTACATAAAATAAATGAAAAGTACAATAGATTAGAATCTTGAAAATAATTTTTTAAAATTACCCCATTATAAGGTTAATAGTTGTTTAGCTTTTTTTAAGTCAACCTCTTCACCTGCAAGAATCTCTATAAAGTATAATTTTTGCCAAAGTTGTGTTTGTTTAGCCTGTTTATTCTCGGCGATATCCCAATTTGGATAGACTCTAAAACCTCGTTTACCAGCTTTACATTCACCTCTCAAGATACCATGTTTTGACAGAATGCTTCTAGGGAATATAAACAATCCAAAATCATTATCTTTTCGGGTAGCTATTATATAAAAATCAATAGGGTTACTGCCTGCATAAGGAGTCGTAATTCCAGCTGCATCCCTATACCATAAGGTAACGAATTGACCAATCTTTTTAGGTGTTATCTTGGCTTTCCTGTACTTAATTTTCAAATGGTCTAGATCAAAATTTTGAGCATCATATTCTTGACTTTCCTGTTCATATCTTCTATGTGCCATTGTTAATCCACAGGGCTGAAAAATAAATGTATTGATGAGCTGAATCTCCGTAGGGGTAAGGGTAATATCTTGCAATGTGATGAATATAATAATTTAAAAAGCTTATTTATATGAAATGGATTGTGCATTTGAAGAATTGCTTGAACATGGTAAGCAGTTTCAAACTTTGTTAAAACTTGTATTGTTGCAAATATAAAGAGACTTGTGCAGATCTTTTTAAAGCGAGTGATATTAGCATAGTATATAACTTTAGATATAACAAAAAACAGACAGTATTTTTTAGGTACTGTCTGTTCTCATGAAACCAAATATGACTACTAGTATTAGTAGGTGATTTCTCCCTTTATAGCAAGTTTGTTTTTATCCATAAGAGTAGTTGTCATTGTAGCGCTGACTTTGCTCTGTTTTAATTTACTAAACGGATATATTGTCCACTTTTCTGGCCATGCATTAAAATCAATAAAGAAGTAAAAAGGGTGTTGAGTTCTTTCATTTTGAATCCGATCAGGAGATCGTTCAGAAGTTGTATTTAACAAGTATGAATCGATATGTGCTTTATGAAATTGATAAAACATTTTACCAGGAAGGGACGCAGCTAATGGCTCGTTATATTTCCAGGTATGTACAATATAAGGAACAGCAATCTCTGTTACTTTTATTTCTTCTATAGCATTAAAATCATCATCATATGCATATGCAATCGAGGTATCTTTTTGGATGACACTATCGGTTTTAATCTCTAAATCCAAATAATTAGCATAATTCTTCTTTAACTGTTCCTGATTGAATCCTGTATACTTGCTCATAATCTGGGATAACAAAGGAAGATCATTTAGCGACAATAAACTCCATAAGGTAACAATTTGATTAGCTGTATCTATCTTTCTTACCTGAAGGTTCTGTTCTATACTTTCAGATAACAACCACTGTCCAGTAATGTCTGTCTTATGTTTCGTAACAGTAGCTTCAGCCATTAAACTTTTGTCTTTTAGGGCATAACCAATATGTTTTTTGGTCGAAGCATGTTCAAAGCCTTTAAAAGAACCGATCTGTACCCATGCATCCTGATTTTTTAACAGTGCATGGAGCTCATTAAAATCCGAATTAGGATCAAGTCCAATCGAATAAACAAGATGATTATGATCAAACAGTACTTTAATATGTTTTGCTATATTAACACTGACAATACCTTGTTTTTTATCTGCAAAATTAATTGCCTTCGGATATTGGTTTGCAAAAAAAGAAAAACAATCATCATAGTTCGATACAGCTAATATTCCGCAGAATTGATTTTTCTGTGTATCAGTACTAAATAAAAACAGACGGGCTGGAATAGATATTCCTGAATTCCATACGATTTTTTTATCAAGTCTTCACCACCTTCTATTCCTGTAGAACGGGTATCAAAGCTCAAGAGCTGAGATACATTATCTAACAGTAAGTCATCAACAGCAATGGAGAGAATACCGGTACTTGATTGACTGACATATTGTTTTTCAATCCTATTTTTACGGACAGTATAAGTCACCCATAGGAACGATATAAGTATAAGTAATAGCGAGCAGATGATAATTGTAATCCTTTTCATGTATAATTAATTAGCGATTTTACTATCCATGTTCTGCATGATATGTTTTAAAATATACTGTAATGCATTTTTATCCTCTTTTGGCAATTCTATAGAAAGTTCACCAGAGAATTGACGATTTTTTAACGTACTTCCTTTTAATTGAATATCGCCGTAAGTCGATAGGTCTTTCATTGTTTGTTGCAATGAAGCAGTTACTGGTACTTCTAGTTTATGGACTACTTCAGGAATAGCATTCGCGTGAACAACCAAATTGAATGGATTAGCAAGTAAATCCTTTTTCACTTTTGCATTTTTAGTACCTTTAAAACGGTTTTGTTCAATAGAAGTTAATTGTTCTACATCACTACCCACAAATACAAGATCTTCCTTGAAAAGGATATAGATTGGTTTTATATTTTTCTGCTCAGCAATTTTGTAAATACCATTTTCCAAAGTTACTTCTTGTTTTTTTACAGCGAAGTCAAGTGTACGTTTATACAATCTTTGATCTTGAGAAGTAAACATCCATAAGAAATTAGGTACATACTCATCTTTCATTTTCGTAATTTCTTTGTAATTGTAATCATCATCATACTCATAGGTTACATACTCTTTATTAACCTTTTGAAGATCATTTAAGAAAAAAGCATGGTCACCTTTCATCACTTTACCGATTGCTTTCTCATCTAGTGCAATTTCTAAAGCTGTAGCGCCAATGGTGACAACGTCACTATATTCGCCTGCAATGGGAGCATACCAACGATTCACAAGGGCTGGCAGTTGTTTTAGATAAGCTTCCGTATTAATATTTACGGCCGCATATGCCAAATGGTTTTCAGGGATATATTTTGCAAATTTCTTGTTGATTTTACCATTGTACAACGGTTTGAAAATCTTTGCCATTTCAGCATCGACTCCCAAAGTTCCAGTAAACTTAATCGTATGCTGATCCTGGATTAAATCAAATGTACCTTCCTCATATCCATATTTAAATTTATCCATATCAATACCATAGGCCAATTTTAACACATCATAAGGCAATGCACCTTGATATAATTTATCTACATTGGGCACCCAGAGACGAATCAGATGTTTGTTATCTGTTAATTTGATCGCTTTATTGTTTGCCATGTTGCTCTTAGGATCTAAGTAGCCATTAAAGTCATTTGCAAGCCATGTTCCAAATAATTTATTTT
>NZ_ASZT02000151.1:0-12505 GCF_001006065.1 Sphingobacterium sp. IITKGP-BTPF85 | reverse complement strand
AGTAAACGAGTGTTGGTAGATAATAAAAGAAGCGATGATTTGATCAATCATCGCTTCTTTATTATAACCTCATCATATTTTTGCTATTCTGGTATTTGGTAATGATCCATGTAACGAACAATACTATTTGCTCTACGATTCACATAAGCTGATGGATTTCGGGCATCCCACTGTCTTGGATTGGGCAGGATTGCAATGATCAGTGCGGCTTGTTTCTTTGATAATGTAGATCCTGATTTTTTGAAGTAATACTGGGATGCAGCTTCTGCTCCATAAACACCTTGCCCCATTTCAATAACATTGAGATAGACTTCCAGAATTCTTCTTTTACTCCAGAATGTTTCGATTAAAACAGTAAAGTAAGTTTCTAAACCTTTTCTGAGCCAAGAACGCTTTGGCCACAGGAATACATTTTTTGCTACCTGCTGACTGATTGTACTTCCCCCACGTAATTTTTTTCCATCTTTATTTTTCTCTATAGCTTTTTGAATAGCTTCAGTGTCAAAACCCCAGTGCGTCATGAAATGAGCATCTTCACCTGCTATCGCAGCACGTTTTAGGTTGTCCGAGAGCTCATCGTAATTTAACCAATCTTTTTCCAGTTTAAATCCTTTATCAGCTGCCTGTAACTCAAATCCACGTTGGATCATGAGCCAGGTAATAGGTGGATTGATGAGTTTAAGTGCGAGTACCCAAAATAGAGTTATTGCAAAGAAACCGCCAACAATACGTATTGACCAAGTTTTAACTTTTTTTGCCAACCTGTTTGAACCTTTTTTTTCTTTACTTGATTCGTTCTTTTAATTGCCATATCTTTTGAAAAACAATGCAAAGGAACGAAATATTTTGCCCAATTGTTATGTTCAGTATTGTTTATGATATGCTTTTTTTAGATGTTAGTTTTTACAAGCCTAAGATTGAGGTATTGGATATTCTTCGGTATGTATGCATATTGAAAAATGATTTAAGGCGAAAAGGGAATTAAGTTTTTCATATTCTACGAGATCGTTTGTCTAATCAGGTAGATTATGTTATTTTTACGGCTTATTATCAATAAACGAAATCCAATTGGCAAAGGCAGAAAAAAAGGTAACCCCATTAATGCAGCAGTACAATGCGATCAAGGTGAAATATCCAGGTGCATTATTGTTGTTCCGTGTAGGTGATTTTTATGAAACATTTGGTGAAGATGCCATTAAGGCCGCCAGTATTTTAGGGATCGTACAAACAAAGAGAGGAAATGGAACCGAATCGGAAACTGCTCTGGCAGGTTTTCCGCATCATTCTCTGGAGACTTATTTGCCAAAACTTGTCCGTGCAGGTCAGCGTGTAGCCATCTGTGACCAATTGGAAGATCCTAAGCAAACCAAAACCATCGTTAAACGCGGAGTGACAGAATTGGTGACTCCTGGCGTTTCTTATAATGATAATATTGTCCAACAGAAGTCGAACAATTATTTAGCCTCAATTTATATTGAGAAAACGCAGATCGGAATTTCTTTCTTAGATATTTCTACCGGTGAGTTTTTAGTCGCTCAGGGTACGCAGTCTTATATTGACAAACTTTTGCAGGGATTTAAACCTACTGAAGTCATCATGTCGCGTAAGCAATCCAAAGAATTTTTGGAGCTATTCGGTAGTCAGTATTATACATATACGCTAGACGAATGGCCTTATACTGGAGATTACGCAACAGAGCACTTATTGAAACATTTCGAAGTTAATTCGATGAAAGGTTTTGGTATCGACCGGATGCCTATTGGGATGGTTGCTGCCGGTGTTGCCTTACATTATCTGAATGAAACAGAACACCGCAATCTGCAGCATATTTCTAATATTTCGCGTATTGAAGAAGATCGTTACATGTGGTTAGATCGTTTTACAGTTCGTAATCTCGAACTGATCGGATCTGCAAATGAAAATGCGACGACTTTATCGGATGTTTTGGACCAAACTGCTTCTCCCATGGGGGCGCGTTTATTAAAACGTTGGATTGTAATGCCATTGAAAGATCGTAAATCAATTCAAGAGCGTCTCGATGTGGTTGCTTACTTTTCTGAGCATAAAGATTTGCGTGATGCCTTGATTCAAGAGATTAAGTATGTAGGCGATCTTGAGCGGCTTATTTCTAAAATTGGTCTTCAGAAAGCTTCACCCCGCGAAATTGTACAGTTGAAACGTGCCTTATATGCTGTTGAAAAATTAAAGGAGCTAACAAATCAAGAAAATTCTGAAGCCCTTCGAGCCATTGCTGATCAGCTGGATGTCTGTCGTATCATTCGTGATAAGATTGAAAAAGAAGTTTTCGCAGAACCTCCTGTTGCCTTGAATAAAGGAAATGTAATTGCTGATGGTGTGGACGATGAATTGGACCGTTTACGTAAGATCGCTTTCGGAGGAAAAGATTATTTAATCGAAATCCAAAAGAGAGAAGCAGAGGCAACTGGTATCCCTTCCCTTAAGATTGCTTTTAATAATGTTTTTGGCTATTACTTAGAAGTTACCAATACACACCGTGATAAGGTACCTACAGAATGGATTAGAAAGCAGACTTTGGTGAATGCCGAACGCTACATCACCGAGGAGCTAAAAGAATATGAAGATCAGATTTTAGGTGCTGAGGAAAAAATTCAGGTCATTGAGAATCGTCTTTATGCCGAATTGTTAATTGCTATTGCGGCTTTTATTAAACCGATTCAATTGAATGCCCAGTTACTGGCGAAATTAGATGTGCTTTTGAACTTTGCTGTTATCGCAGAAAAGAATTATTATGTTCAGCCCGAGATATCAGAAAGTAAAGCATTAGATATTAAAGGTGGTCGTCACCCCGTTATCGAAAAGAAAATGGCCATTGGTGAAGATTATATCACGAATGATGTTTACTTGGATAATACCACGCAGCAGATTATCATCATCACTGGTCCCAACATGGCCGGTAAGTCGGCGCTCTTGCGCCAAACGGCATTAATTGTACTCATGGCTCAGATCGGTTCTTTTGTTCCTGTAAAGGAAGCAAAGATAGGTCTTGTGGATAAAATCTTTACCCGGGTAGGAGCATCTGATAATTTATCGTCCGGTGAATCAACATTTATGGTTGAAATGAATGAAACGGCCAGTATCATGAATAACCTCTCTGACCGGAGTTTAATTTTATTGGATGAAATTGGTCGAGGAACAAGCACTTATGATGGTATCTCTATCGCTTGGGCTATCGCTGAATTTCTTCACAACCATCCTGCAGCTAAGGCCAAAACATTGTTTGCTACTCATTATCATGAATTGAATGAATTGACCAATTCCATGCCCCGCATCAAGAATTATAATGTGACGGTTAAGGAGATGAACAATAAGGTTATATTCTTACGTAAGTTAGTTCCAGGAGGCTCAGAACATAGCTTTGGTATCCACGTAGCTAAATTAGCAGGTATGCCACCAAAATTACTATCCCGTGCAAATGAAATCTTAAAAAGATTAGAGCAGGAGCGGACTGGTGGCGAACAGATTAAAGATAGTATGCGCAAAATCCAAAAGCAAGCCTATCAATTACAGATGTTTTCGATTGATGATCCCGTCCTTGAAAAAATCCGTGATATGCTGAATAATTTGGATGTGAATACGCTGACTCCTGTGGAAGCGCTTATGAAATTGGATGAGATCCAGCGGTTATTGAAAAATTAGAATCTGAAAAATAATTCGATACTTCCGTAGTGGTTGTAGATGTTGCTGAGCAGATTATGATCCCACTGGTATGGGGTATAATGATATCCAGCTTCTATTCCTATATAATTTTTTCCCTTAATCTGACGCATTCCTGCCATACTAAGTCCCAAGTGCATAGTATTCACAGTATGTAATTTTGTGGAATTTCCGCCGGATATATAATCGCCATAGCCATCGTAATAACCATCTGTATAGATGTCTTCAGATATTCCTGTGTCGACCATATCTATTCCGATATTAAGTTTAGGAATGACAATATATTTGGTGTTATCATAGATTTTGTAACCGACAGCTCCGCCAAAAAATAAACCGAAATTGGAATTCACAGATTCGCTCTGATCGTAATAATTGTAGTCAAAATTTTTATCGTTGCTATTGATACGGACCTTAAATCCTCCTTCAAATATAAATGACTTTTGGAGCGAGCTCATAATAGTAAAACCAAGAGAAAGATTAGGTCCAAATGTGGTTTTTTTTCCACCTAAAGGACCATATACACCTATATACGGAAGAAAACCTATCTTAGACTTATTGTAATAATCTGCTAAAGCTAATGTCTCCTCCTGTTCCTCTTTTACTGCATGCTCTTGTTTTTCAGGTACCGTTTGTTTTACAGATGATGCCTGGTTACGCAATAACTCTTCGTTCGAAAAAAGATTTAAGATGTCAATTTCTGCATCGGAAAGCGTATAGGATTGAGACTGCAATAAAGCTTTTGCACGTGTTTTAATGAGCTGGTCGATCGGATGTCTCAGTGGAACATAATTATACTGCTGTTTATTAGATTCATACTGATAGGCAAAATCCTCTCTTGCAGCATCACGAAAGCGGTTCAGTAATTGTTCATCAAAACCATTGTCTAAATAGCGCTCGATGGCATTGCCACTACTTTGTTTAGCGATGATCAAATGTACTATTTTGATTCGCTGAACAAGTTCTATAGTCCCACAGCTTTGTTCTATCTGAACTAAGATCGGTGCTAATTTATCGTACTGGTTTGCATTTAATATCTTAGTCAAGGGGTCAAGCGAGCTGTTGATCGTTATTTCGCATTTATCTTGTGCAAAGGATGAAGGAATGATCGTGAATAGGGTGATAATACTGAAGAGAATAACAGAAATATATCGATTCATACGTATTTGTTTTTATTGACCTAAAGTAATAAAAATTTATTCAAATATTGTAAAGATCAAATAGTGCAACGGTTTTAAAAGAATTATCTTTGTGACAATGGCTTCTATATTTCAGTTTAAAGAGTTTGCCGTTGATCAATCTGATTGTGCGATGAAAATTAATACCGATGCTGTGTTATTAGCTTCACTCGTTCATGTTGAATCCTCGGAACGTATATTAGATATTGGTACAGGTACAGGTGTGATTGCGCTTATGTTAGCACAGCGCTGTGCGGATAGTGAAGTGATCGCTGTGGAAATTGACCCTGCAGCCGCGAAGCGGGCAGCAATAAATTTTAGAAACTCCAATTTTGGAGACCGAATGGTGATGCACGCTTGTTCATTTCAAGATTTTACTGATACAGGTTCTTTTGATTTTATTATTTCTAACCCGCCATTTTATACCGATTCGTTGCATAATCCCGATGCAAGGAAGAAGTTGGCCAGACATACCGATCTTCAGTTTTTCAACGAGCTGTTGACCTTCGCCGCAGACAAACTACAGGTAGATGGGCAATTGGCTTTGATCGTTCCAAAACTATTGGCCGATGAACTGAAGGAGATTGCGGAAACCTTGGATTTATGTTTAAAAGAGGATATTCAGATCCGATCTTTCGAAGCTGATGCCATCATCCGTAAGATTATTGTTTTTCAGAAAGCTTATCGTGGAGTTTCAACAGTTTCTGATTTTATAATTTATGAAGCGAAAGGTGTTTATTCAGAAATGTATAAGACCGCTTTGCGACCTTATTTTTTAGCTTTTTAGTATGACAAGAATTGGATTGATATCAGATACACATGCTTATCTGGACGAGTCGGTGTTTAAGCACTTTGAAAACTGTGATGAAATCTGGCATATTGGTGACTTTGGGAATGCCGAAATTGCTGACCAACTGGAAGGTTTTAAACCTTTACGTGGAGTTTATGGCAATATCGATGATCAAGGACTACGTCATCGTTTTCCCGAAGATCTGAGATTCAAATGTGAAGGTGTAGACGTTTGGCTGACACATATCGGCGGGTATCCCGGTAAGTATGCACCACGGATAAAGAAGGAAATAACAGCTCATCCTCCCCAGCTTTTTATTACGGGGCACTCGCATATCTTGAAGGTGATGTATGATCAGAAGTTAAAATGCCTGCATCTAAATCCAGGGGCTGCGGGAAAACAGGGCTGGCACAAAGTGAGAACACTTATGCGCTTTGAAATTAATGGCAGTAAAATTGAAAATTTAGAAATTATTGAACTTGCAGGAAGGTAGCTCGCTATAAGCTGTCGCGTACTTCCAATAAAAAGCTCTTTAATTTTTCTAAAGAATCGACGACACGCTGATTTTCTTTAGCTTCAGATTTATTTGTACGCAGATATTCACGTGCACCTTGAAGGGTATAACCTTTATCTTTAACAAGATTGAAGATGATTTTTAAATTAGCAATATCATCTTGGGTAAATAGACGATTTCCTTTTTTATTCTTTTTTGGTTGAATAATATCAAATTCACGCTCGTAGAAACGAATTTGGGAGGCGTTGACATCAAACATGGTTGTCACTTCACCCATCGTGTAATACAATTTATTAATTTCGCGCTCTTTGTAAGGCATACTAATCTGTTAATTTTTATATAACAAACTTAGATAAATTTGTTGAATATCGTTGCACCTAATATAAAACAAATTTATCGTTCTCTCCTCTACCATCAAGAATTATTTTATAGAGGAAATATACAATGTAAGATAGATAATAAAAATTATCTATCTTGATTCGTAGTAATTTATAGAATTGGATTTAATTTGAAAAGATATGATTTTGGTTAGTCGGTTTTGGACAAAAGTATTTTCATGGGGAAAGGCTGATGCCATTACTATTTATCCTTTTATTTTTCTAAAGAAGCGTATATTTAAAGATAACCGTCAATTGATCAATCACGAGCAGATACATATGAGGCAGGCGGTGGAATTACTCATCATATTCTTTTATATCAGTTATCTTATTGAATTTTTATTTCGTTATCTGCAGTACAGAAATTTCCATCAAGCTTATCTGAATATATCTTACGAGCGGGAGGCTTATTCGAATGAGGCTGATTTTGATTATTTGTCCAAGCGGAGATTTTGGGCTTTTCTAAAGTATCTAAAAAAATAAGAGCTCCAATAGTAGGAGCTCTTATTTTTCGGTGTTCCACCGAAGATATTTTAGGGACCGATTATTATTTAATCAATCTCAAGTATGTTGATACTTTTTCTTTTAATTGTCTTCTGTCTACGATAAAATCCAGGAAACCGTGCTCTAAAATAAATTCTGAAGTCTGGAATCCTTTAGGAAGATCTTTTTTGATTGTTTCTTTGATAACACGTGGACCTGCGAAACCGATTAAAGCTCCTGGTTCAGCAATATTGATATCTCCTAACATGGCGTAAGAAGCGGTAACACCTCCTGTCGTTGGATCTGTAAGCAAACACACATAAGGCAATTTTGCTTTAGCTAATAGGGCTAATTTTGCCGCTGTTTTTGCCATTTGCATCAATGAGAATGCAGCCTCCATCATACGGGCTCCACCTGATTTGGAGATCAACATAAAAGGAATGTTATGTTCGATACAGTAATCGATGGAACGTGCAATTTTCTCACCTACTACAGAACCCATTGAACCTCCGATGAAGTTAAAGTCCATACAAGCGATAACCAGTTCCTGTCCATCGATCTTACCATGGCCAGAACGAATAGCATCAACCAGACCTGTTTTAGCCTGACTTTCTTTTAAGCGTTCTGTATAAGGTTTTGAATCGAAGAAATTGATCGGGTCACCTGAGCTTAATGTCGGGAATAATTCAGTAAACTCGTTATTATCAAAAATGATTGAAAAATAAGCTGCAGAACCAATTCTAAGGTGGTATCCACAGTATTGACAAACGTAATTGTTTTCGATTTGTTCAAGGTTCAACAACGGTTTTTTACATGATGGACATTTGTTCCACAATCCGTCTGGCGCCTCTTTTTTATTTTCTGTTGCCGTGTTAATTCCGGCTTTATCTCTTTTAAACCAACTCATACGATAGTTCTAATTCAGTTACAAATAAACAAAATTATTTTGTTTAGTAGAAGTATTCCTTAAAATTGCTGTGTATTTACGATTTGTGAAAGGAAGCTGACCCGAAATTTGGGCATAAAAATGGGTAAGCTCCTTTTATCGCACCGCTCAACCAAATACCTTGCTTTGTTCCCAACCTGGGGGAGTCAATGGGAGCTGGTCGTAAAAGACTTACCCGTCACAAAAGTAGAAAAAAATCCTTCTAAAGAAAGATATTTTGCTATTAGTGCTTACTTCGCTGATAGTCAATAAGAATAATTTTAAGTCTTGTCTTTTCCATACTCGCCACAGAGCGAATAATACCCAAAAAGACCTAGACCAAGTGAGATAATTGGTGTTAAAATGAACATAATAATGATTCCGAATACTAAATCTTCTTGATGTCCGATCATTATTTTAGGAATTGCGAGTTCAAAAAGACAAAAGTATGCAGTGAATAGGGCTAGTGCAATCCAAAGAATCCCTAATATTTTTTTTAGCTTATCCATTGTTGAGGTGATTAGGTTTATTTTTAATATACAACGATCCGATTATGAAACATACAGCCGCAATAATGATCGGATACCAGAGTCCTGCCAAATAAAATTCAGGATCCTGAGCAATCTGTGCATTTGTTGTCAGGTAAGTCGAAATTGCGGGCAATAAGCCTCCGAAAATGCCATTACCGACATGGTAAGGTAAGGACATGGATGTGTAACGAATTTTAACCGGAAACATTTCCACCAGAAATGCTGCGATTGGCCCATACACCATGGTGATGTATATGATCTGAATAAATATCAATGCTGTCAAACCTATGCGGTTACTACCATGCACAGTTACCGTTTTTTTAATGAGCGTTTCATGTTCGCTCGATTGATCGTGGCTTATTTGTTGAGAACGTGTTCCATCAGTATACTGAATAATCGTTTGAAGCTTGTTATCGGCCAATTTTAATGTTTTGGTTGAGCTCACTTCTTTTGTGCTGGTATCTGCTAGCTGGTACATCGCTTTGTATATAGGTCTATAGGTACAAAGTGCCAATAACATACCCAATAGCATAATCCATTTACGACCCACTTTGTCACTTAACCAGCCGAAAAGAATAAAAAATGGTGTTCCGATCAGCAATGCTGTTCCTAAGATCATATCTGCTTCGTCGGAATTGAGGTGCATCACGGTTTTCATGTAACTCATGGAATAGAATTGTCCCGTATACCATACGACTCCTTGTCCCATAGCTGCGCCAAATAAAGCAAGCAACACAAATTTTAAGTTATACCGGTTTCCAAAGCTTTCTTTTAAAGGATTTTTGCTTGTTGTACCCTCTTCTTTCGCTTTGCAAATTCGGGCGATTCACTCATGTTTTTACGGATGAGGTAAGACACATAGACCATCAATATGGATAGAATAAATGGAACACGCCATCCCCAGGCGTCAAATTGTTCTTCGGTCAAGATGTATTTTGTTACGAGTATAACAACCAAAGAGATAAATAAACCGAACGTTGCTGTCGTCTGTATCCAAGATGTCCAATAGCCACGTTGACCTTCAGGGGCATGTTCTGCCACATAAGTTGCCGCTCCACCATATTCACCACCAAGTGCCAGCCCTTGCAATAAACGTAAGATCAGTACCAGTAAAGGGGCAAGAAAGCCAATGCTCTCATAGCTGGGTATACAACCGATCAAGAAAGTGGCACCTCCCATGAGCAACAGTGTAACCATAAATGTGTATTTTCTTCCGATAAGGTCTCCTAATCTACCAAAAAAAGTGCACCGAATGGTCTGACAACAAAACCAGCAGCAAATGTGGCTAAGGTAGAAAGGAAAGCCGCAGTCGGATTGTCCGCAGGGAAAAATTTGGTTGAAATGACGATGGATAAACTTCCGAAGATAAAAAAGTCATACCATTCAATCAGTGTTCCCATGGAGGACGCACCGATTACTTTCCAAATAGTTTTGGTATTTGTATTTTCTTTCATTTAGATTTATAAGGTTGTTTAGGTTTAAATTTTATACATTTTTCCAGGTAAAGAGGTGATATGACCATTCATCTCCATTTCGAGTAAAATCATCGCAAGTTTACTTTGTGGCCAGTTACAGTAACGCGTGATGTCGTCAATACCCACTTGCTGTTTACCCTGGAGAAAGAGATAGAGGTGCAACTGATCTTTATCTAACTCAGCAGGTAGGAGTGGGAGCTGTATACCTGTTTGCTTTTCTGGAGTTTCCCAGTTCATTAGGTAGCAAAGATCTTTCGCATCCCTTATTAGATGTGCGCGGTTGGTTTTAATTAAATAATTACAACCTGCCGAATAAGGCTGATCTATTGCTCCCGGGAATGCGCATACATCGCGGTTATAGCTATTTGCTATTTCTGCAGTAATGAGCGCGCCTCCCTTTGTGGCCGCCTCTATGACAATCGTTACATCAGACATGCCTGCTATAATGCGATTTCGCATAGGGAAATTTTGTCGGTCAAGATTACTATCTGAAGGAAATTCGGTTAGTAATCCACCCTGTTGAAGCATTGCTGACGCTGTTTCTCTATGAGCCGCCGGATAAATCCGGTCTAGTCCATGTCCTAATACACCCACTGTTGGTATCCGATGCAGTAAAGCATTTTTGTGAGCCATGATATCGATGCCATAGGCCAGTCCACTCACAATTGTGGTATCAAGAGGCTGCATCTGTTCAATGAGCGTATTGCATATTTTGCGACCATAGCTGGTGGCATTTCTCGTTCCGACAATGCTGACCATACGTTCTTTATTGAGGTCGGCATTCCCTTTGTAATATAAAACCAGTGGTGCATCCTCACAATTTCTCAATTTCTGAGGATAATCCGAATTATCTATCCATAAAACTTTTATCTGGTGTTTTTCAACAAATGCCATTTCTTTTTCGGTTGCTTCCTGATAGTTTTTCGACGCGATTTCATTAGCTGTTCGACTGTTTACTCCTGGAATTTTTGCTAAAGTGCTGGCATTTGTCTCTAAGATTTCTTGCACAGAACCGCAGTGCGTAAGCAAAGCTCGCGCAGTTTTAGGTCCTACCCCCTTAATTTTGGTAAGTGCTATTTGATGGTAAAAGTTCATATTCGGTTATTTAAAGATAATAATATTTTACTGAAATTCAGGCTTAAACAGTTTTACTTTTGATGTGAAAAATGATTAGAAAAGAATTTTACTTTCATATTTTAGAGAATTATGAGATAGCTTGTATCTTTGTTTGAAATAAAAATATATGACTATGGAAATGAAAGAACCGTTTGATATAGAAATTGAAGATATTGTTTACTCGGTATTCCCAGAAGAGGAAGATACTTATGTGATTTTTAAAGAAGGGGTAGAATATGTACAGATTATTAAAGATACAGAGAATCTGTGGTTGAAAACCAATCCCGAGACTGGTTTACCAATGTTTGGTATGGACGAAGAGATTAATGCGATTGGCAAAAAAATTATAGAAGAATTGGGTTAATAATTCAAGATAGATAGACAGTTAAACAAAGTTAAAATCGTCGTTCGTATTTCTTTTGTTATTATTTTTAAATAACTAATTATAAAGAAATGAATCCAGGTCGCTTATTTTTTTTGCTGTCTATCTGTCTGCTTTTATTTTTTAGCCGGGCCAAATCTTCATCGGCTCATTTTGTTTTTTCCTATCAAGATACCACTCTTCGGAATAAAAAAATAATTAATCAGGATACCAACATACTGGATACTGCGCTAATAGTTGGGGAAAAATTAACGGCGGAAGAGAAAATGGCCGAAAGCAGGTTACATATAAGTCCATATACTTTTGGGGAGATACCAAAAATATGGTGACCTTACCACATCAGGGCGGTCTTGCCGTTAATCTCAATAAGTTGTATAATCTTTTGAGTAAGAAGGGCCGTGCTTCTCGGAGACTTCAAAGACTATTCGAGCGGGAGTTCGAACAAGACAAAGTCTTAGCACAATGGACTGCGTTAACGGAAGCTTACACTCCTTTGACGGGAGACTCTTTGGTTAAATTTCGGGCTTATTATGAACCTACCTCCAAATGGTTGCGCAAGGCAGACCATTACGATTAGATCGCTTATGTACAGCACAGTTTAAAAAACTACCTCGATTCTTTCGAAATCATTCATCAACGTCTGAGTCTCCCTAAATTAGAAATCTTAAATCCCTAAATTACATCGGAACATAAACGACATATTTCGTTTCAAAGAAATCTTCTTTAAAATAATCGGATAGTGGGTGCAGCTCAGCTTTCAGTCGTGACTCTTTAATTTCTTCTTTAAGATCACCACCTTTTAGATATAAGATACCGTTAGGAATTCCATTTTTATCCTGTTTAAGGAATTTATTGCGGATCCAAGGAGCAAAATCTGCTAATCGTGTTACAGCACGTGATACAACAAAATCATAATTGTCGTCCAATTGTTCTGCACGGATGTGATCTGCTTCAACATTCTCAAGTCCTAAAGCAGACGCAACTTCGCGAACAATCTTAATTTTTTTCCGGATCGAATCTACTAATGAAATTTACTTCAGGA
>NZ_ASZT02000150.1:0-12559 GCF_001006065.1 Sphingobacterium sp. IITKGP-BTPF85 | reverse complement strand
GCTTTCTCCAACCAAATTAATAGGCTGAGAAGAACCGTTCACTACTTTTATCCTCTCTTCGTCTATAACATTACCTAAACTTTTAACAATTATGGTATAAGTTCCATCTGGTAAAGTTGAAAATGAAACGATCCATTCCGATCTGTTGCAGTAGAAGTCCCCAATTCTTTAACTGTAACTGTAGCTGCTTCGATTGGAGCACCAGATTTGCTTTTTAGTTTCCCATGAATTCCATGATGTTGTGCAACCCCCTCAAGTTGTACCCCTCCAACTAATCCTAAGCTTAAAACTAAGCCGAGAAATGACTTTTTCATATGTATATGAATAATTAGATTAATTTTATTTTGGATGCAAACTTACAATCTTTTTTGATTCTATTTAGATTTATTTTAAATAAAGGAGTTGATTTATAAATAGCCATAACAAGCTAAAAAACAGTATTTTAAACTGCATAAAAAGTAATTTAAATTATATTTTATAGCTACTGCTACTAAAATCGGCTTCAATGATATCGATTCCCATTTATGATCCCAAATCTTTGAAAACCGAATGAATCAGCATAAAAATTGCATAAAAATGCAAGACAATATCATGATCCTTATTAATTATTTATACCTTTCCAATACTAATCCTTAAATCATGAAAAAGTACGTTCCTCTTCTTTTAATTTATTTGTTTCTGATAAGTCCAATAACGTGGGCACAAACGAACAGTTTAGACAAAAAAATTACTGATATCATGGCTCAATATGAAGCTATTGGACTGTCGGTAGCTGTTATTAAAAATAACGAGTTGTTTTTCAATAAATCTTACGGTTTGAAAAACAGAGAACAAGCACAACCTTTGGATCAGGATGACCTATTCAGAATTGCCTCTATATCAAAGTCCTTTTCAGCAACAGCTATTATGCAGTTAATAGAGCAAAAGAAATGTCATCTCGATGATGACTTTGGTGATCTAATAGGTTTTAAAGTTCAAAATCCAAAGTTTCCGAATAAGAAGATTACACTCAGAATGGTTCTCTCCCATACTTCCAGTATTAATGATAAAAATGGATATTTTGATCTTGATGTCATCAATCCATCAAAGTCAGATCAATATGCCTCTTCTTACAGCCCAAACGAACCTGGCACGACCTACGATTATTGCAACCTCAACTTTAATATGGTTGGCGCTGTGATTGAGCGCCTTTCAGGACAACGTTTTGACCAATATATTAAAGAACATATTTTAGATCCGCTGCAGTTGTATGCAGGATATTGCGTGGACTCTCTAGATCAAAACAAATTTGTAACCTTATATGAATACGATCCTGCTAAGCATGAGTTTTTTCCACAGCCCAGCGCTTATAATCCAAGATCGCTGGAAATAAAAAATTATACACTAGGGCATTCCACTCCTATTTTCTCACCTACGGGCGGGATGAAGATCTCAGCAGTCGATCTCGCTAAATACATGGGTATGCATATGAACTATGGTACAGGATTAAATGGAAAACAGATCATTAAGAAACGGAATTCTAAAATTATGCAGACGCCCATTACTGCTGAAGAAGGATATGGACTAGCTTTAAGATCCATCAACACATTGATCCCTAACAAAGTATTAATTGGACATACAGGCTCCGCATATGGTCTCTACAGTGCTATGTTTTTCGATCCTAAAGAAAAATTCGGAATTGTTGTGATAACAAATGGTTGCCGTATACCTGAAAACGTAGACTTTAACCCACTATTAAAAGATTGCATACAGCTCATTTATAAAGAAATGATACAGCAATAACCACTATATTATCATATTATTAAGGTTTATTTTTTCCAAAACAAAACTAGTATATTCGTGTAAATAGTAAAAAGAGAATATCATGCAACTTTATACAATTGAAACGCAGAACTTCAAATTAGATGGAGGTGCCATGTTCGGTGTGGTTCCAAAATCCATATGGCACAAAACAAATCCTGCCGATGCAAATAATATGTGCACCTGGACCAATCGCCTATTACTTATAGAAGATGGCGCAAAATTAATTCTTATCGATACTGGACTCGGAGACAAACAGTCTGAGAAATTTTTTGGACATTATTATATACACGGAGACAACTCCATTGACAAGTCTTTAGCAAAATATGGATTTAATAGAGAAGACATCACCGATGTTATTTTAACACACTTGCATTTTGACCACTGTGGGGGTGCTATAGTCCGCGAAGGTGAAAAACTGAGGCCTTCTTTTACAAAGGCGAATTACTGGAGTAATGCCGAACATTGGAACTGGGCCACAAATCCAAATCCAAGAGAAAAAGCTTCTTTTTTAGAGGAAAATATAAAACCGATACAAGAAAGCGGACAACTCAAGTTTGTCGAAAAAGAAAAAAATCCGTTTGGACCAGATATCCAAATCAGATATGCCCATGGACATACAGAGTCAATGATGTTGCCCCAGATCAAATATAAAGACAAAACAATTCTTTATATGGCAGATTTACTTCCTTCTGTGGGACATATACCCCTTCCGTATGTGATGGGTTACGATGTAAGACCATTGACAACCATGGAAGAAAGGAAAAATTATTGGGAAGAGATTGTCGATCAAGAATATATACTTTTCTTAGAGCATGACGCTTGAATGCTTGCTGTACCTTACAGCATACAGAAAAAGGAATACGGCTCAAAGACAGTTTTCAACTTTCTGATATTTAAACAAAAATGGGATGATTTTTAGATCATCCCATTTTTACTTTATTAGAATTTAAATCCAAGGACCCAATAGTTCTCGAAAAACCATATGGATTGACTTGCTTTATCTATATTATTTCTACCCGTTGTACGAATATTATTCAGGTCTGTCCAACCTGTTTTAAAACTCGTTTGAAGATATAATCCTCTAAAAAATGATACTGCAAACCTACTTTTGCAGCAGCACCGTAGCCGGCAATGTTCCAATAGTTATTCTCTCCAACTCCAAACAGACGAACATCAGTTCTAGGAACCAATAAACCTACTTCGGCACCTGTTTCCATCGACAAGTAAGACTTTCCGGTTCTGGAAACCCAGATATCATCATGTCTTTCTAAAGCGACAGAGGCAAAATTATAACCATCGGTATGCTCAAATTGCAATACCGAATCAACCAAAGTAACCTGTTCCCCATTATAGGTTCCAGCCATGCCATATGTTGGGATACCTGGTTCAGAGATCTCAGGACTTATATGTCCTTTAATTCTTACCGTCTGCGGAATATCAACAACATATTTCATGTGATCCCAACCTAAGGAAATCGAATAATTATCTTTTATAAAATAACCGAAGTGGAAATTAAACTGCGGAATGGAGATAGTTGCCGGGTTAATATAGGTCATGGACAGTTTAGTCGGTCTATCTGCAGCTTTTACATCCATTAATGTAAAATCATATCCGGTTCCTTTAAAACGGATATCACTCTTACCATAAGATGAAAAATTATAGCCCCAGTGAAAATAAAATTTTCCCTTATTACTTTCTGTACGGGAATATTTTGGATTGAAAATACTCTTAGCAATTGGTTTTGCTGGAGATTCATTACTATTATCTTGCGCAAATAAAGAAGAAGCAGATAAAGTTAGCGCACTTAAGGCTAATAAAAATTTATTCATATTGTTGTCAAAAAAAACCCGGCACAAAAGTACCGGGTTATGCGTTGATAAGCAAATAAAATTATTTTGCTTGGTTTTTACGTATAATGTTCAAAGCACCACCTTCTTTAAACCACTCAATTTGTTGAGCGTTGTAAGTATGGTTAGCTAAGATCTGATCTTCCGTACCATCTGCATGGTGAAGTACTAACGTTAGCGGTTGCCCTGGAGTAAATGTTGTCAATCCTAAGATGTCGATTGTATCGTCTTCTTGGATTTTATCGTAATCTTCTTTATTAGCAAAAGTTAAACCTAACATACCTTGTTTTTTCAAGTTTGTCTCGTGGATACGAGCAAAAGATTTAACCAACACTGCACGAACTCCTAAATGACGAGGCTCCATGGCAGCATGCTCACGTGAAGAACCTTCACCATAGTTTTCATCACCAACAACGATAGATCCGATACCGGCAGCCTTATAAGCACGTTGCGTTGCAGGAACTGGTCCGTACTCACCTGTCAATTGATTTTTAACGGAATCTGTTTTCTCATTAAAGTAATTAACAGCACCAATCAACATATTGTTCGAGATGTTATCCAAGTGACCTCTGTATTTCAACCAAGGACCAGCCATAGAAATATGGTCAGTTGTACATTTACCTTTAGCTTTGATCAATAATTTCAAACCTTTCAAGTCTGTACCTTCCCAAGCCGCAAAAGGTTCTAATAATTGCAGACGATCAGAATTTGGATCCACATCAATCTTAACCGATGAACCATCTGCCGCAGGAGCTTGATAACCCGCATCCTCTACTGCAAAACCTTTTGAAGGTAATTCATCACCAGTAGGCGGGTCTAATTTAACCTGCTCACCCTTAGCATTTGTCAAGGTGTCTGTCAATGGATTGAAACCTAAATCACCCGAAATGGCAATTGCAGCAACGATTTCAGGTGAAGCTACAAAAGCAAATGTATTTGGGTTACCATCGGCACGTTTAGCAAAGTTACGGTTGAACGAGTGAACAATTGTATTTTTCTCTTGTTTTTCAGCACCAACACGGTCCCACATACCAATACATGGACCACAAGCATTTGTAAAGATCGTAGCATTCAGATCTTCGAAAGTTTTCAATAAACCATCACGAGCAGCAGTATAACGAACTTGCTCAGAACCCGGATTGATACCAAATTCGGCCTTCGTTACTAAACCTTTATCAACCGCTTGTTTAGCAATAGAAGCAGCACGTGACAAATCCTCGTAAGAAGAGTTTGTACATGAACCGATCAATCCCCATTCTACTGTTGTAGGCCAGCCATTTTTAGCCGCTTCTTCACGCATGCGTGAAACTGGAGTATATAAATCTGGTGTAAAAGGACCGTTTAAAGAAGGTTCTAATTCAGATAAATTAATTTCAATAACTTGATCAAAATATAGCTCAGGGTTTGCGTAAACCTCAGGATCTGCAGTTAAATGTTCTTTCACTGCATTTGCTGCATCCGCAACATCAGCACGGTCAGTTGCACGTAAATAACGTTCCATTGACTCATCATAGCCGAAGGTAGATGTAGTAGCACCTATTTCAGCACCCATGTTACAGATGGTACCTTTACCCGTACAAGACATAGATTGAGCACCTTCACCAAAGTATTCTACAACCGCACCAGTACCGCCTTTAACGGTTAAGATACCTGCAACTTTCAAGATAACATCTTTAGGAGAGGTCCATCCGCTTAGCTTACCTGTTAATTTAACACCGATCAATTTCGGGAATTTAAGTTCCCAAGGTAAACCAGCCATCACGTCACATGCATCAGCACCACCGACACCGATAGCTAACATACCTAAACCACCTGCATTAACAGTATGTGAATCTGTACCGATCATCATACCGCCAGGAAAAGCATAGTTCTCCAAGACAACTTGGTGAATAATACCTGCTCCAGGCTTCCAGAATCCGATACCATACTTATTGGCAACAGAACCCAAGAAATTAAAAACCTCTTTTGATTCTGTATTTGCTCTTTGTAAATCCACTTGAGCTCCTTCTTTTGCCTGAATCAAGTGATCACAGTGCACAGTTGAAGGAACAGCCGCTTGAGGACGACCTGCTTGCATAAATTGCAATAAAGCCATTTGTGCAGTTGCATCTTGCATCGCCACACGGTCTGGAGCGAAGTCTACATAAGATACACCTCTATCGTATGTTTTAGTTGCATTACCATCCCATAAGTGAGTATATAAAATTTTCTCAGATAGGGTCAAAGGTTTATTAACCAAATTACGAGCAGCGTTTACACGCTCCTCATAACGGCTATATACCTTTTTAATCATTTCTATATCAAAAGCCATATATTTCTAATTTATGATATTAATTTAGTTAATTACCAAAACTTCAATATTAGTTTTTTACTTTGTCGAGATAGGCGCAAACTTAGTTAAGTTGATACCTTCGACAGCAGCTTTATACTCTTCAACGTTTGGAATTCTACCTAAGATAGCAGAAAGCACAACCACTGGAGTAGATGCTAATAAAGATTCTCCTTTTTTACCGTCTCTATCTTCAACAACACGACCTTGGAAAAGACGGGTTGAAGTAGCCATTACCGTATCACCTTTTGCCGCTTTTTCTTGGTTACCCATACAAAGATTACAACCCGGACGCTCTAAATACATGATATTTTCATACTCAGTACGTGCAGTACTTTTTGGCAAAGCATCACTGAATTCAAAACCCGAATATTTCTGTAAGTATTCCCAATCTCCTTCTGCTTTCAATTCATCAATGATGTTGTAAGTAGGCGCAGCGACAACTAATGGTGCATTAAATTTAACAACACCAAGTTGTTTCTCCACATTCTTAAGCATTTGAGAAACGATTTTTAAATCGTCTTTATGTACCATACAAGAACCTACGAAACCTAAGTCTACTTTTTTGTCACCGCCGTAATAAGAAAGTTCTCTAATCGCGTCATGTGTATAACGTTTTGAAACGTCAACATTGTTAACATCAGGATCGGCAATCATCGGCTCATCAATAATATCAAGATCGATCACGACTTCAGCATAATATTTAGCATTTGCATCTGGAGATAAAGCTGGTTTTTCACCTGTTCTAATTTCCTCGATACGTTTATTAGCTTTATCGATCAATCCCTGTAATACTTGATTTTTATTCTCCATACCCTTATTGATCATGATCTGGATACGGCTCTTAGCGATTTCTAAAGACTGAATTAACGTTTCATCTTGGGAGATACAGATCGAAGCTTTTGCTTTCATCTCTGCAGTCCAGTCTGTAAAAGTAAAGGCCTGATCGGCAAGAAGTGTACCGATATGTACCTCGATAATTCTACCTTGGAACACATTCTCTCCACCAAATTGCTGTAACATTTGAGATTGTGTCGCATGAACCACATCACGGAAATCCATGTGCTGTTTCATACTGCCTTTGAAAGTTACTTTAACGGATTCTGGAATCGGCATAGACGCCTCACCTGTAGCTAATGCTAAGGCAACAGTTCCAGAGTCAGCTCCAAAAGCAACACCTTTAGACATACGTGTATGAGAATCGCCACCAATAATAATCGCCCACTCATCAATCGTAATATCGTTTAATACCTTGTGAATAACGTCAGTCATGGCATGGTATTCTCCTTTAGGATCACGTGCAGTGATTAATCCGAAGTCGTTCATAAACTTCATCAACTTAGGAATGTTAGCTTGCGCTTTCTTATCCCATACAGATGCTGTGTGACATCCTGATTGATACGCACCGTCAACTGTAGGAGAAATAACTTTAGCAGCCATTGCCTCTAACTCTTGAGCGGTCATTAAACCTGTTGTATCTTGAGATCCTACGATATTCACTTTAACACGAACATCAGAACCAGCGTGTAACACTTTTCCTGGAGTTGAACCAACAGCATTTTTATTGAAGATTTTTTCAACAGCCGTTAAGCCCTGATTTTCAATAGAAATTTCTTTTGCAGGAGCAAAAACAGTCGGAATTGAAATCCCTAAAACTCCTGCTGCAAATGTTTGGATCTTTTTACCAAATACAATTGCATATGAGCCACCTGCTCTTATAAACTCTCTTTTTTGAGGAGTAAGCGCTTTAGAGATGTCGATCAATTCCTGATCTCCATTATATAATTTTTCAGTCTTCGTGTTGATTATAAGAACTGTTCCTGTAGCAACAGAATAAACTTCTTCTAAAACAGGTTCATTATTTTCATTACGGACAACTTGACCATTTTCGTCTACTTTTTTCTTCCAATTCTGAAGATCAATTCCAATACCACCGGTAACATCTACCGTTGTCAGAAAGATTGGAGAAATACCATTCGTACCACCAACAATTGGAGCAATATTTACAAATGGGATATAAGGACTTGCTTGTTTACCTGTCCATAACGCCACATTGTTTACACCTGACATCCTTGAAGATCCCACTCCCATTGTACCTTTTCAGCAATCAGCATAACGCTTGCGTCTGGATATTGTACCTGTAAAGCTTTGATTTCTTGCTGCGCTTCTGGAGTGATCATACATTTTCCATGTAGCTCACGATCAGAACGCGAGTGCGCCTGGTTACCTGGAGACAGTAAATCCGTAGAGATATCACCTTCACCTGCAATATAAGTTACAACTTTTATTTCTTCTGGTAACTCTGGAAGTTTAGTGAAAAATTCAGCTTGAGCATAGCTTTCAAGAATCTCTTTCGCAATTGCATTACCGCTGTTAAATGCTTCTCTTAGACGCTCTGTATCGGCATCATAAAGGAAAACCTGTGTTTTAAGAACTTCAGCAGCTTGCTTAGCAATAGCTGCATCATTACCTAACGCCAAATCCAGAAGTACTTCAATAGAAGGACCGCCTTTCATATGAGATAACAACTCAAATGCGTAAGTAGGTGTAATTTCTGCAACAGTCTCTTGACCAAGAATAATTTCTTTTAAGAACTTTGCTTTTACACCAGCCGCACTAGTCGTACCAGATAAAGTGTTGTAAATAAATAACTTCAGAGACTCGACTCTATTTTCGTTATTCAAATCTTTAATTTGAGCAATAACTTCACTTAGTAATTCTGCTCCGTCAATTGGTTTAGGATTTAAACCTTCACCTTTTCGTTCTACAACCTCTTGTACGTAATCGTTGTAAATACTCATAGTATATAAATCTTTTATATGTTTAAAGGCAATACAAGAAATATCAAATATTATCTCCTGATACTACCACACGTTTAATAATTAAGCTAAAAAAACATCAGTAATGCACTGCAAGCCGGTGCTTAAATTTAACTCTACAATTCTTTCATTTTGACGATCTGTTTTCATTAAAAAAAACTTGTCATCTCGTACTACAAAAATACTAAAAATCAACGGTTAATACATACCAATAAGACTTATTGCTTTAATTTGGAAATATTCTAAACAACATTTATTTCAAAACCAAACAACGAAACAACACACTAAAATACAGATACTTGACTATTTAAATTTAATATATTTAGGGTAAGAAATTAGTAAATTTTGACGCTAAGATTAAATATAATGTGGAAATAACCAACAAAAAAAGGGAAATCATATCCGATCCCCCTTTATAGCCAATATATTAGTTTAACTAAATATTTTTCAATTGAATATCAACAGCTTTCAAATCAGCTATTGACTGTGTTGGATTTGCTGCTGCAAACACAGAACTTCCCGCTACCAACACATCTGCGCCAGCTTGTAAAAGAGCGCCTGCATTACCTACTCCGACACCTCCATCGATTTCAATCAATAATCCATCATTCACACCTGCTGCCATAGCGCGCAATTGTTTTACTTTATTGTAGGTGTTTTGAATAAATTTCTGCCCGCCAAAACCTGGATTTACAGACATTAAACACACTAAATCTAAATCTGCAATCACATCTTCCAATAAAGAAACTGGTGTATGCGGATTCAAAGCGACGCCAGCTTTACAGCCTAATTCCTTGATCGCTGCTAACGTGCGATGTAAATGTGTACAAGCCTCGTAATGCACGGTAATAACAGCAGCTCCAGAATCTTTACATAACTGTAAATAACGATCAGGATCTACAATCATTAAATGTACATCTAAAGGTTTTGTAGCATGTTTAGCGATTGCCTGCATTACTGGAAAACCAAAAGAAATATTTGGCACAAACACGCCATCCATAATATCAATATGAAACCAATCGGCTTCACTATTGTTTACCATTATAATATCATCGTACAATTTAGCGAAATCCGCTGCCAAAACTGAAGGTGCAATAAGATGCTTTTTACTTGACATGAGTCTTTGATTTGTTTTTGCAAAGATAATTAAGTCTTGCGGATAGCCCGAATTTAAATCAAAAAAATAAACATAACCTGACCTCCTAATGACAATGAGCTTTATAATAGCGCATTTTTAAGTACATTTGTTTGAGTAATTTTTTATTATCCAACTACAATTCAACCCCGTGAGTAGATTAAAAATTAAATATAATCGTGAGTCCGACACTAATCTTAACCTTATTCGTAAGATAAGCTTAATATT
Source organism: Sphingobacterium sp. IITKGP-BTPF85 (assembly GCF_001006065.1). Classification (NCBI taxonomy): domain Bacteria; kingdom Pseudomonadati; phylum Bacteroidota; class Sphingobacteriia; order Sphingobacteriales; family Sphingobacteriaceae; genus Sphingobacterium; species Sphingobacterium sp. IITKGP-BTPF85. The sequence continues at coordinate 2,398 of NZ_ASZT02000150.1, read as the reverse complement.
GGCAACCATCATTCTTATTTGTATCTTCCTTCCAAAGCAGGCTCGCTTTCGCTATGAATTTCAGAAAGGAAAAGTCTGGGATCACGAAAACTTAATTTCTCCTTATAATTTTGCGATACTCAAAACACAGGAGGAACTAAATGAAGACAAGAAAAACATTCTTAAAACCATTCAACCTATCTATGACGTTAATTCGACCATCAGTAGGGAACAGATCGATCAATTTGAAACTGATCTAGCTGAAAAATGGCAAACCAATAAATTAGACACTACTCCTCAAAAATACAGGATTACCGTGCCGTCGGAAATGCCATATTAACGCATCTATACGACCGAGGCATCCTGTCTTTAAATAATCGTTTTCAAAACCGAAATGACGACAAGAGTCCTGCTGCAAAGCAGTATAATTTTACCTTGATACAAGATAAAGTCGCCACTCAAAAAATACAGCAGATTGTTATACAATCGAATCTTCTTATGAATACGCCAATTCAGTCTTAAGCAATTCGTCAAAGATCGTGTACAAGAAATGGCTCTTAGAGACATTAAAAAACTATATTACCCTAAATTATGTTTACAATGATCAACAGACAGAGCGACTGGAACAAAATGCTTTAGCAAATATCTCCTCTACCCGGGGAGTTGTACAAAAGGGAGAATTAATTGCTGAAAAGGATAAAATTATCAGTAATGAAACCTATCAGAAACTAGAATCATTACGCAAGATTTATGAGGACGAAGGAAAAATCTCTGGCAATCAGATTTACGTTACACTGGGGCAATTTTTGATTATCTCTCTTGCTTTATGTATTCTGATGGTATTTCTATATCTTTTCAGAAAAGACATCTATTACAACAATCGCTTGCTATCAATCATTATGATTGTGATCATCGGCATGCTTGCCGTCTTGTCATGGGCCATTAAGATTAAAATTCCTAATTTATACTACATTCCATTCTGTTCAGTTCCGATCATTATCCGCATCCTATTTGATTCCCGGGTAGCTTTGAATATTCACCTACTCATGGTCCTACTGGCAGCGTTATTTGTTCCGAACTCGTATGAATTTGTATTTCTGCAATTCATGGCTGGAATCGTGGCGATTTACAGTATCAAAACATTAGTAAAGAGAGAACAATTTTTCATCTCGTCAGCCATTATACTCGCGACTTATTTGATTGCTTATTTTGGACTTTTACTCACACGTAACGGATCCTTAAGTACCATTAACGTCATGGACGTCATCCCTTTTGTGGTCAGTGTCATGATCACATTAATGGCGTACCCATTAGTATACGCATTTGAAAAACTATTTGGAATCGTATCTGATCTGACATTAATGGAATTGACCAACAGTAATTCAAAGCTTCTGCGTGAACTTTCATTTAAAGCCCCTGGTACTTTCCAGCACTCCTTACAAGTAGCCAATTTAGCTGAAGCGGCTATCTACCGAATTGGCGGAAATCCTCTCTTAGTACGGGCAGGTGCACTTTACCACGATATTGGTAAAATGACAAACCCGCAATTCTTTATTGAAAATCAAAAAACAGAAAAGAATCCGCATGATGAATTATCACCTGAACAGAGTGCACAAATTATTATTTCACACGTTATAAAGGGCGTTGAGATTGCAAAAAGAAATCAGCTTCCAGATGTTATAATCGATTTCATCAAAACGCATCACGGTACGACAAAAGTCGATTACTTCTATAATTTATTTATAAAGAATAATCCCGACAAACTTGTTGACGAATCTTTGTACCAATATCCTGGACCTATTCCCTATTCGAAAGAAACAGCTGTACTAATGATGGCAGATTCTGTAGAAGCAGCATCTAGAGCTCTTAAAGAACATACGGAGGATTCTATTAATACGCTTGTCGATAAAATTATTGAGCATAAGCTGAAGCTGAATCAATTTGCAAATAGTAATATTACATTAAAGGAAATCACAGAATCTGCAACCATTTTCAAGGCAATGTTGAAGAGCATTTACCATGTTCGGGTCGATTACGATCTCAGCAAGAAAAAATAAGTGAAAATTATTCTGTAAGCAATAAATTGACATACAATCGCTTACTATAACCTTACGTATTTTTTGTATTTTTTTTATAAAATTGACTTTGCAGAATAGAATAATTGCCTTATGTTTGCAATGTCAAAACGAGGAAGGGTGCCTGAGTGGCCGAAAGGAACAGTTTGCTAAACTGTCGTACTGGAAACGGTACCGAGGGTTCGAATCCCTCCCCTTCCGCAAAGACAAAACAAAGCCCGACAATAGTCGGGTTTTGTTGTTTATGGACTTTTGTAAACGTTAGTTTTAACAAAAAGGATATAAACAACAAAAGTAATGAACAAAGTGAATGGCTTTGTTTTGTATTGAAGCCCCCCTTTTTG
>NZ_ASZT02000149.1:0-12577 GCF_001006065.1 Sphingobacterium sp. IITKGP-BTPF85 | reverse complement strand
AAATTATGCTGACGATTTACAGGTAGTAAAATTAGAGCCGATGTCATTGGGATAGACAGTGTCAAAAACAAACGATTCGGATACGTACATTATCCGATCCTCCAATTTAATTATAAGCAACAACAAGTTCGTTTAGTAAAGGATTTAAGGAGTGTTGATCCCCAAAATGTACCTACTCATATGGAAATATATTATGCAGAAGACATTGGTGTTAGTGATGGTTTCACCGTTACTTATGCTATCTTTTCGATCATCAGCATCATCATGATCATCTTTGGCATTATCGTCATTCGTACTAAACATCTTTTCTAGTCTTAAAAAGCATTACAAATTCTCCGCTTAATCCTAAAATTTAAGTTCATAAACTTGGGCAAGTCTTCTAAGAATGAATTATTCAGACAGCTTATACGCTTCTATTAATGCTTCTGCGATAGGAACATCAGCAGGGGCTAGATTCCATTTTAATAAATCTGGAACTTCGATCCATTCTATTTGGTCATGATCCACCAGTTTGATTTCAGCATCTTCAGTTTCGCAGCGATAGGATATCAGTTCAATCGTTTTTAGATCGTACTGATGGATGACTGTTTTAAATGATTTTTAACTGTTACCCTCAAATCTAGTTCTTCTTGAATTTCTCTCGCTAAGCATTCCTCATAAGTTTCACCTTCTTCCAATTTCCCACCAGGAAACTCCCAGTATCCACCTAAAGATTTCTCGGGTTTTCTACGGCAAATCAAAATTTGCTGATCCTTTATAATAAGACCGCATAATACTTTTGTCATACCCATGAGTTTATTTGTTATTCCAATATTAATCTTCTTTTTTTTCCTGTATTAGCATCATGTCTTTTATATTTTCGAAGTGGTATTCCTTCGGAGTATGAGCGATTTGCTAAATATTAGGGGTTGATCGCCCCCCACATCACTGCACTAATTAAAAAGTACACTGCAAATGCAACAATAGCGACACCGATTGCTTTTAAATATTTAAGGCTTTTGCTGTCATCATTTCTTAGTAATTGTATATTATATATATAACCAAGAGCTCCAATGATGCCGCCTAGCGCTCCACCGCCAATAAATACGATTGAAAAGGGAAATATAACCAGTATAGCTTCATACCATTTAAGTTTCTCTACGATATTATATTTATTGTTATCGATTACCAATACAGGTACAATGTCAGGATATGCAGGTTTAGCGTAGGCCTTTACCATCTCGCCATTGCTATTTGGTATTAGAAAGGGTTTTCCTTTTTCAGTTGATCGCTCAACAGCTACGTTGTCTTTGCATATAATCTGCTTACCCGTCCAAAAAGCGATATCGAGTTCAAAATTTGATTTAGGAAAGGCAGGTAATGTAAATTGATGTTTCATTGAATGTTATTATTAATACTTTAATTCTAGTGTCGTTCTCAGAATCTTTATTGGGATCGACTGTTTTAGCTCTTCAGCCATTGCTATTTTTTGACCAAAATCTTTTCCTGACACAAAACGATAGAAGTTATGCTCAGTAAGCATCCAAGTAATATGGTTGCTTTCATTATTTAGCGTAATCATTAATCGGTTGATAAAATGGCGTAACCATAATTATCAGACCAGCCCGATTTTAAGGGTAATAATTTTCGTGTGTGTGCTTCTCGCAACATTCCAACCTTTTCTAATACATGAATAGAACCCGTATTTGCCACAGCACAACCAGCTTCTATTCTGTGAAGGTTTAAATCGTCAAAGCCAAAAGATATTATTCTTTTTAAACTTTCTGTTGCGTAACCTTTATTCCAAAATCTGGGATCCAATTTGAACCAGACTTCCGCATTTTTATATTTCTCTTTACCTAAAGTAATTCCGATTAACCCGATAAATTCGTTTCCTTGTTTTTGTTCAATAGCAAATACGTATCTTTTGTTTTCTAAAGTCCAGCCCTCAACAATTGTCCTTGTTTCATTTATATCTTTAGGAATTCCGAGCGTATTAAATTCATCAGTTTCAGCTAAACTGTGTAAGCGGTGAATATTTTCTATATCTTTTTCTGAAATTGGTCTTAAATATAATCTTTCAGTATTAAAATTTAATTCTGTCATTTTGATATCTATTTTGTACTTCTAGCTGGACTATTTATTTAATTATATTGCTCTTTATTGAACTTCTGCTTATGTAGATTATACTCAATTCGGGAAAGCATGATGTGAAGCTAAACTTAAAACAAAAAATGCTAACTCTTTACAGGTTAATATCAGCTTCATACCATCCCTTTATGGCATTTGCTAACGACTTCATTTTATCTGATTCAGAGATAAATAATCCGCGATCTTTTAATTGTTGAACTTGCTCCTCTATGGTGACCACGTTCTTTTACACATAGAATGTGGTTTTAAAAAAGGCCTATAAAGCAAAAGACACGCCCTGGGACGCTGTTCTTATGTGTAGCGTGGCGTGTACTGTTCATTCAAAGGTAAACATCGATTCTCTATTTTACAAAAATAAAAGTTTAATGATCATAAATATCATGTATCATTTTTTATAATACCCCAGAAATCACTACAGTCTTGATGTTGTTACATCGTTAAATTATTCGCATATATCGAAGTGTGGTATAATATATAATGTCCGCCATTCTTCACGAGGAAATCTTATTATAAAGCAATTTTAACAGATTAATACTGAGCCGAAAGAAATCGCTATTTGTTGTTATTAAGATTATTATTGATATGTCAGAAAGAGGTAAGATGAATTTTCTCCTTTCTGGAAGCCAAAAAATGATGCTATTTTATTTTCCTGTATCAGTATAAAATTTGGAATAGTACTTTTAGGAGTTACTTTGTAAATGTTGCATTTAAACTGATCATCAAGCTCACTAAATTTTGCGATATCTATGTCGCTGAATTGATTATACTGCTGGACAGTAAAATCTTCATTTAGAATATCATTTCTTAATAATAGGAAGTGATCATCACTTGCACTAGTACTGTCACGTAATTGCTGAATACTTTTAATAGCATTTGAATGTCCTTTTGTACCTTTATAAAAAATATACTTTTCCACCATTTTTTCAGGAGTTATATTTTTCTTATAAAGATTCTGATAGAAATCTTTGATTAATATCATCCGCTCAGAATTTTGTCCGATTACAATCGAAGAAAATAGGGTTAGTATGCTAATTATTATACTGATCTTTTTCATATACATTTTTTTTCTTCACTCAAAACTCAGCAGGTTTCAGGTGAAGTGGTTTATTTATTTAAACTGATCGGCCATCATCACTTTTCATCCTTTATATTTTGGACGAAATCACTGTATTGAATCGGTAACTTTTTTCTATGAAAGTAGAAATAGAAATCAAAAGAACCACCAATAATACCCTTACCTGGTAGATAAACGAATCGATCTATACCGCGGTCAAATTCAAATTCATGCCTGTGTTTATGCCAATTCGTATAGGTCCAGAACTGATAGGCAAGATTATTACTATTTAATTTTATCACCTTTGCTAAGTATTCTTTTCTATCCCGCAAATAATCGAATGATGAATAGGAATATGGCGATTCACCAATTGTATAAAGCGGAAAAATTTCTTTCGGATATCTTTTTTTAAAGATATGTTCCATTTTAAGAACTGAGAGAGGTTCCTGTTCAGTATTAATCGTTCCAAAACTATTTTGAAAAACAGAAGGCCTATTCCGGATAGCGAAAAACTGTAACAGGCAATGCTTAGATTTATAGTATTTTTTGTCAAATTTTTTTATAATCTGGTATTCATCAAAATACTTGTTCTTATCCCCATATTGTTTATCAAATTCAGAATAAGTATTTAAAGAGAAAAGTCTTTTTAGATGCGATAGTGTTATTAAATCATTACTAACACTATCTATGTTAATTTCTGTCCAATCACTGTTACTGGTTAAATCGGGCAGGACAGAAAGCAGCACAATATTAAAATCAATATTCGGATTCTGTAAGTCTCCATTTCTAATGGTATCGATGACGGGGAAAGTCAAGCAGAATAGTTCGACATTCTTTTTGATACCATATAATTTTTCAGTCGATAAATTATACTGATTAATGATGTAACCATCTGTCTGATCTGGTATCATATAATATTTAACTTGTGCAGACACACTGACCGGCACAAATAATAGTGGCAATAAAAGCCGGAAGATTGTCTTGCCAATTACATTTTGTAACAACGGTCCCATTTTATGAGTATATTTTCTTCGAGAATTATAAGATGTAAGTTACATAATATTTATTCAGAAGAAAACTATGCGCTTTATCAAAGATAGGCTGGTTCACTTTTTTACATAGTAGCTGAAACCGGGGATTTTTTGAAGGTTGTTCATATACTAACTTTGATTAGATATTTAAAAATTAAACAACACGACAAAATAATTATATAGATGAACATCGAGGAGTTAGAAAATTTATTTTATTCAGGTGATCTCGCACTATGCATAGAAGAAGGAGAGCAGCATCTTAAAAATCATCCTGACGATACAACGGTATTGTTTTTAATGGCTATTGCACATTACGATTATGTTTACCCAGGTCACCCGGAGCTTGTCTATGACACGATGAATCAATTTACGGTTCCTTATCTTAAGAAAATTATAAGCCTTGAGCCCGAAAATTCAGAAGCATTACAGCATATACTAAGTTATGCATTGAATAATGATTATAATTTAGCTTATATTAATCTTTCCAAAAGACACATCACGGCCGAAAAAAGGAACGATTATATCGGTTATGCACAACGTTTAATTCAAGATCCTAACCATGCAACATCTGGTTATGATTTCTTAATTAGGATTTATGAATCTGTCGGAGAAAAAGCGGCTGTTTTGAAAACGTTGGATGAAGCAATGGTTTTCTTTACCACATATTTTACAGCAGATAGAGAACAGCGTGATCAGTATAACGCGATCTTTCTGATGAAGAAGATTTATCTGCTACAGGAAAATAAATTAATATCTCCAGATGAAATCATTCAGGTTATAGCAGATCATATACAGAACATTGCCAGTGATGATGATAGCGACTACCTGTATCTTGCAGAAATAGCTTTTGAAAATGAAGATATGGCCTTGACAAAAGCCATCTTATTGAAATTGATCAGAGGTGTAAATAGTAAAGAGGATGTTTTAGATGGGCTAGTGAAATGGCACCAACGTTTCGATAAGCTGATTAAGAATGGACTTGTTGATGATGACGTGTTTTATTTCCAGTTAATCGTGGAGCGTAATCATTTTGAGAGGATGCATCTAAAGGCCGATTTTTATTATCATCATGCACTGAGGCTGTTGGATGCGCATTCCGATAAATTTTCGCTGTATCATTTTGCAGGCACTTATTTACATGAAGCAGCACGCCACACAGAAGCATTACCACTGCTGAGCAAAGCCCTAGAAATTAAATCCGCATCCATAACTTGGAGACGCTATTTTATATCCAAATATTTAGTAACAGGAGCAATCGATCTGGAACTTCCAACATTTGAAGATTTGCCTCGGGACCTGTACAATGACGGCGTTGAACTTAGCGAATTTATTACGGAGGAAATTACAGATCCGGAAGATCTTGCGTTGTTTCAAGCGATGTTATCGGGTCTTTATGAACAATCTTTTCATGCTTTCCAGGCATATTACGAAGAAGGTAGTTATGAAAGTGACTATCTCGGTAGCAGACACAATTGGGCCATGTGCTGCAATAACTATAGTATAGAACTTATTAAAAATGGATGTTATGGGACTGCAGCCAATGTGATCCATATTGGTCTGCAAAATAGTGAATTTGAGGAACTCCATCATACTTTATTAGATGCACTGATAAAACAAGGAAATTATCTCGATGCAAAAGTTGCGTTAGCAAAATTCTTTCGAACTTATACGGCAGAAGATTCCAACTTTTATTTATATCTAAAACATCAAGCCGATTATTTAGTTGTCAAGAATGGCTTAGGGGAGACTGAAAATATTGCTGATGAAGCACAGGAATTGCTATCTAAAATCTATCAGCACTATATCGTGAATCCAGATATTTCCGATTATGATTTTAGAGATTATGAAGCCGCGAAAAATACTGTTGAAGGACTGCTGTACGATATTTATGACGACGAACCATACGATGTTAAGATCGCTTATTATACGCATATTATTGAGCAGTATCCGCATGAAGCACATGCACCCTATGTGCTGATGCAAATTTACAATGAACTGGAAGACTACAAAAACGTCAACCATACCGCTCGATTATACTTAGCCAATAAGAAGGAGTTTATTATTAATGCCTTTGATAAAGCAAAAACGTTGTATATGATTATGAAAAGTCATTATTTCATGGAGGAGTATCCAGTAGGAATTGACTTTTTCACAGCATATGATTCTTATTGTGAAGAAACATTTGACGCGACGGAATATCTACAATGGTTGCTATATGGTATCAAATTATTTGCAGCTGACAATCAACTGGAACCCTTGCTTAGGTACTCCAATAAATTAAAGCATATTTATGAGACCGAAGATCGGGGATATGATGATATCTCCGAAGAAGTTCATCTGTTAGTGGCAAATGCTTTGTATGTCAGTGGCGATTTGAAACAAGCACATCAACATCTTGACATTGTATTGGGCTACAGTGATCATGTTGCTTTGGCAGATGAGTACAAAAAGAACTGGAAAAAACCAGGTTTATTCTCAAAATTATTTTAGTGATCACGTTGTTATCGTTTTTATACTAGAGCTAATTACAAGACAAGCAGTGCTAAAAAGTACTGCTTGTTTACGTTAAAATTGATATCTAGTCATCATGATTCAAAAATCCATCGATTGCCATATTATGAATTCGATCAAGAAATATGCTTTTATGATTTAAAAGAGGGGCGTAGTATTATAAGTTTTGATCCTCACAATCGACATAGCCACGCATTACTTTCCATTTACTGTAATTTTCACTTCATTTCCCTCTTGTAGACCACTAACACCTCCGCCAGTATATTTAACAGTGTATTTTCCTGGTTTGATCGTATAGTTTTTTGCAAGGTTATATACGGTACTGACGCAATCATGTGGTTGCACTAGAATATAACTTTCTGCAGGAGGTGGCATCACCCTTCTTGCCATAGGACCAGTAACTGCGTTTCTATTCCCTGTTCATCGACAATCTCCATATATTTTCCTAACATCGGTTCAAAGGGTGTTTCCCATTTACAAAACTGCTGTACCGTGTCTGAATGGTTGAACACAGAGAACGATAATAGTACGGAATCTGTGGAAAAATTAGTGTCAATCGCCTGTAGTTGTGTCTCCAGAGGAATTAACGTTGACGTAACACGTTTAACTTCAGTTTTGTCAGAAACATTTTTTTGATTTTGACAGCCCGTCACGAATATAGCTGCAAGAATTAAGAAAGAGAAGGGACGAATCATATGTATATATTTAATTATGCGTAATTACTGACTAGCAGTTAATGGATTTGGTTTTGCCTGTTATATCTAAATAAAAGAGATTTATGATCATTCCAAGCAATTTGCAGTAGATTTAAATCTGTATTTTGTCAATATGTGATACGGTTTTAATACAATTGCCGCAGATTGGCAATTAACATCTCGGTTAGGAACTGATTCCGGATCAGGATTAGTGGATGCTTTTGATCGTATTGTGAAATTTTTCTCCAAACATTTAACCGGCTTCTCCGCTATGAGATAAGTTCGATTTTCTTTGATGTTATCCTTTGTTGAGCCTTCTGGACCATCATCAAAAGACCACGCGGTACTGGTACTGTAAGTGAAAAATAAAGTACTGTCCTGTACAAAATAACGATCTACAGCTTCATAATGATCATACTCATTATAACTGTGGACAATTAGTTTCAGGTTACCATTTTTTGTAAAGTAACCCACCGTCCCATTTTTTCATCTTTGCACGAATATTTAAAGGTCGTGGAATCCAATTGACCATCTTCGAGTTCTTTATTGACAGCTGCATAAGCCTTTTTTATAGCATCGATATTAAGAAGAGGTGTATGCTCTTCTGCTGATCTTGTGGGTGACAGTGTATCAGTATTATGAAGAGTTGTATTTGTTTTGCTTTTATCAGAACCTGCTCGATCTGTACATGCAATAACAACACATAAAATGATCAGAGGTAGCAACATCTTCTGCGGTGGCAAGATCTTAAGTATTTTACGAGTTTTCTGCATATTGACGGAATTCCTATTTATATCGATTAAATGCTTAAAATGATTATATAAGATTATAACAATCCTGATATAAAAATGTTCATCCACCCTTAAGTATAGCTATGAGGCAGACTTTGATATCGTAGCTAAAGATATCCGTTCAAACGTATAGAAAGAGAACCTAGACCATCTCGAGGAGAAATAACTTATTTGAAAAAGCTATCGGTCAGCATTGAGGTAGTTATTGATAAACTACGGCAAAAAACAGACGAGATTGGATATAGAAACGTATAAGTACAAATAGATTAAATATACATTTTCGGCAATCTAACCCTTATGTTGGATCCGCTCATGCTCAAATAATGAGTAAACAGTTAAAATTCCAAAATCGGCCTTAAATAAGATTAAACCTATATTTTACCATTAGTCATCTATTGGATCATTGATATAGTGTAAAATTAAACCTTATTTTATTAAGTTGGTTTAAAATATGACTAAATTGTGTATGGTAAGATATAAATACAAAGATGGAAAAGGAAAATCAAATTACAGCAGATAAAATATTTGAATTGTACGGAGAGTACATTTTGAATCACGGCGAGCGTCCAAAAAATATTTACCTTTTTGCAAAGGATAATGATTTTGAAGAAAAAGACTTCTACGATTATTTTACAAGTTTCGAGCAGATTGAAAAATCAATGTTGGTCAATCTTTTTGAAAAGTCCGTAGCATTGGCGTCAGAAGTTAATATTTCTGGTAAGATTACGTCGAAAGAAAAGCTTTTGAACGTATATTTTATCTTTTTTGAAAACATGACGATGAACCGTTCGTTGGTTTGATGATTCTGGGGAATGACAAATTACATGCTGCAAAAATTTCAGATCAACTCAAAGAAACGCATCGAAATTTCATCAAAACACTCGATTTTAACGATTGGAGCATAATTAAAGAATCAAAAGATGATGTGAAAAATTTTCATGACAAGGCTAGAGAAGAAGCATTTTGGCTTCATTTGGTTTCTGCCATCGAGTTTTGGAAAAAAGATACCTCGCCATCATTCGAAAAAACAGATATTTTCATTGAAAAAACAATTGATACAGGTTTTGAATTGATGGATAATGAACCATTGCGAAAAGTAGTTGACCTTGGGAAGTTTTTATTCAAAGAGAAATTTAGAAAAAGTTAAATGACACATCTGCATTAAAATCCGACTGTTTTTCAATCAACATGATGGAAATTCTTGACGTCTATTAGCAATGAAATTTTAAAAATGAAAACACTCCATAAAATACCCACAGGAAAGTTAGAAAGAACGGGCAGTTTGCTGAAAGCAGGCGCCAAAGTTGGCGTTAATTACATCAAATATTACGGAAATAAAATTACAAAGGATAAAGATGAAGACGAAGCTCGAAAAACTTTAAATGAAGATAATGCGACCGATATTTACGATTCTTTAAAAGAATTAAAAGGTTCTGCTCTGAAAGTAGCTCAGATGCTGAGCATGGAAAAAAATATTCTTCCGCAAGCCTATGTAGAGAAATTTTCTTTATCGCAATTTTCTGTTCCGCCACTTTCCGCAGCTTTAGTAAAAAAAACTTTCAGAAAGTATTTCGGTAAAAATCCGGAAGACCTATTTGATGAGTTTACAGATGAATCTGTTAATGCAGCGAGCATCGGACAAGTTCATAAAGCCAAGAAAGATGGTCAAGACCTTGCAGTCAAAATTCAATATCCTGGCGTGAGGGAAAGTATTTCAAGTGATCTGAAAATGGTTAAACCGATTGCGATGAAGATGTTTAACATCAAAAAGAGGGGTCGGAATCGTATTTTCAGGAAGTGGAAAATAAATTGTTTGAGGAGACAGATTATGATTTGGAACTGAAAAGAAGTCAGGAAATTTCTGAAAAATGTGCTCATCTTCCTAATCTCGCTTTTCCTACATATTATCCAGAATTTTCCTGTGGAAGAATCATCACGATGGATTGGATGAACGGAAAGCATTTTTCAGAGTTTACAAAACTAGATAATTCTCAGGATGATTTGAACAAGATCGGACAGACACTTTGGGATTTTTATATGTACCAGATGCATGTTCTGAAGCAGGTACACGCCGACCCGCATCCCGGAAATTTTTTGGTTTCGGCAGATAAAAAGTTGCTTGTGATTGATTTTGGTTGCATCAAAGAAATTCCGAATGATTTTTACAAACCTTATTTTGAATTGGCTGAACGTAAGAATCTGGATAATCCTGAATTTTACAAAGAAAAATTATACGAGCTTGAGATCTTGCTTGCTCATGATTCTGCAGAGGAACAGGAGTTTTTTACTAAATTATTCTACGAATTGCTGGAATTATTTACAAGACCTTTCAATGTCGTGAATTTTGATTTTTCTGATGAAACTTTCTTTCAGGAAATTGCAGATTTAGGTCAGCGGTATGCGAAACTGAGTAATATAAAAGGGATGAACACCAACAGGGGGTCGAAACATTTTATTTATCTGAACCGCACATTTTTTGGATTGTACAATATGATGCACGATCTGAAAGCGCAAAATATCGTCATCAATCACTATAAAAATTTTAAACAATAAATGCCTTCTAACTTACCTTCGAAGATTTGTGTAGTCTGCGGATTGTGCTTCAACTGACGGAAAAAAAATTAGCGAGACGTAATCTCCGCTTTTATTGCGGTAAATAATAGCTGTAATTACCGCATATACTTTAGAAGCGATGGCAGTCTATATACAAGGACGACATAATAGGACATATTTCCAATGGAAACACCAGATGATCCTTAATTTATTAAGCGAAGTTCGATATCTGTAAGGAAATCTTATTCGAAAAGTAAAGTTGCAAGGGTTCGAATTAACTGACTATAAGATATATCACCTTTTATCAAGATCATGAAAAGCCATTCTGCCAAGAATGGCTTTTATTTCTTAAATATAATCATCATCAATAACATTTTAATGTTATTTTAGGTGTAGATTAATGATAGACCATTATGCAACTGACCAACCAGATACTATTTAACCCTTATTTGATTGCTAGTGCATTGGAGCAAAAATCGAACAGGTAATAAGATGTTTTCAATGAACAAATATATCCTACTTTTTATTTTAGTTCTATCTGTATTACAGGTCTTTTCCCAGTCCACATACTCCAATACTTCTGACAGTACGGCATTATACCCGAAAAAATATGGGACATTCAAAGATTACGCATTTTTGCTTAATGGAAAGCTTATCAAGCGAAAGGCCTTGCTTAATAATCCAGAAGCTAAGCTGAATAATGTTTTCTCGAACAGTATTACACTGGAAGCTAAGCGTTATGCCGGAGCAGTATATTTTCATACGGAAGAGCGGTATGCTCCTCATGTCCGATATGCCGATCAACCGGCCTATTTCATTAATGGCAGACAGGTTAGTCCTTATCAGATCCGGTTGATCAAGTTGGAACTCTATAAGCGGATCTCGAAGTCAGTACAGGATACAACGATAAATGGTGGCCTTTACCGGGGTTCTATACATGTAGATACCGATGAAGATTTTTTTGCAGACCGTATTGCCTTGCCCGATCTTATTGAAAAGTATACCGGTTTAAAACCTGAACTGGTCACCGTTCGTTGGCTCGGTTCTCAAAACCTATATAATAGTGAAAATGATACGGGTACGATAATCCGAAGTAATTTTCCACTGTATTCATTCAAAATCGGTAATTTATCCGTTGAGAAAATAGAGGTAGATCGTGTCCACTTCGCTCAGGGTAAGCGGTATGTGGTTCATCTTAGTGATTACAGTTATAAATGGAGTAAATCTAAAGCTGCATTATTCTTTGAAGAGCCTTTGGCTCTTGATACGGTATTTCCCTGTTATGTTTCGGACTATGATATGCAAGAATATAGTATTTTTACTCACGCAGAAATTGATCCGATGGTCTATAATGGTCTAAATTTTTACCTAAAGAAATTATCATCGACAATGGAACTTCTTGCAGTTAAACCGAGTACGGCTACACAGCCTGATTCGATTACCGTTCAGTTTATCGTGATGAAGAATGGTATGATTACCGCTCTAAGCAGTGTCGAATCAGATAAACCTGGTCATGGAGACATTCTTTCTGCTATAAAAAAAAATGCCTGTGTCTGGTCTCCGGCCATAATGGGCGGTAGACCTGTTTTTTGTCATAAAAAAATGGTGATCTTCTATAGCATAGATAATAATGGAAAAATTCAATCATTAGATCGTGTTGAATACCGTTATGATCATCATTAACCGAATATAACCCACAGATATTTCAAATTTTGATGAATCACAGCTTAGATTCTAAATAAGCTGCAATATCACATTGGGGTGTGACTCAATAAGGTGATCTAAAGGACACTAATATTGTGCTGCTTATTT
>NZ_ASZT02000148.1:0-12579 GCF_001006065.1 Sphingobacterium sp. IITKGP-BTPF85 | reverse complement strand
TCCGTTTCATAAGATTCATAACCCCATTGCTCAGCAAAAGCGATAACCTTATCCTCACTTCTAGAACAAACCGCTTTCAAAATAGGTTTGTATGCTAAATCAGGAAAGAAATCACCAACCCGCTTGTACCCATTGGAATGAGTTCTTCCCATAAATCCACAACCGATCAATCCTATTCTAAGTTCTTTTTTCTTCATAACAATTAGTCTATAACCTTTTACACCGACCATCCATGTGCATTTCGCACTTTAATCATGGTTTCCAGAATTGAATTCCAGGTCTCTTGTTTATGCATCACTTCATTTGGAAACATACAGCCATCCCAACAAATGTGGTCGAAAACTTTGTTTGGGTTACCATTCTCATCGCGCAACCAATATCCAGCATCCTTTACAATATCTAGCTTACCATTCGGATCAGTCGGCAAACAATGTCTTCCCGTTTTATCATGCGAACCCGAGCCAAATACGGTTCCATCATTCTGAGCAACATGAAAATCTATCGTCCATGGACGAAGCTTATCTGTCAAGAATTGAAGACCACGTTCCAGCTCGGCTCTATCTTCCCATTGAAAATCAGTTTTAAGAATCCGGTCCTTAGGTTCATTATACCCCAGTAGATATAAAAAAGTATGAGACATATCTGCCTGAAACCCCATATTATCCCTATCCACCATCTCCAGCGTTTCCAGCATCGTTCTCCAACTTTGCATGCCACCCCAGCAGATTTCCCCTTCCGCAGCAAGTCGTTCTCCATACGTAGCTGCTACGTCACATGCACGTCTAAATGTTTCCGCAATTATTTTGGTATTTTCAAGAGGATTTTTAGCCCATTCAGCTACGCTGGTAGCCGAGTCGATCCGGATCACGTTATTAGTTCGAATACCTAGTTTTCTTAGTTTATAACCAAACTCACTTGCCTTTTGCACAACAGCTACAAAGCGATCCCTATCTGCTTGAGTACCCATCGCAGAACCACCATCAGGTGGCCAGATCGGTGCAATCAAAGTACCGATTTCTAAATCATACCCCCCCACTTTGTCCACAACAAATTGACATTGTCATCTGTAGGATCTAATTTTACATGTGCATTGAAAAGACCTAGATCAATGCCATCAAACTTGACACCATCAACATTAGCATGAGCTGTTTTTTCTAAAAGCTCATCCAAAGAAATAATAGGTTCATGATCGCCCTTGCCTACAATACCTGGCCAGGTCGCATTGTGCAATTTTGGAAAATTGTTCTTGCTCATCTGTACGTTTTTTATCTTTAGTAATTAAGACTCCATTATCAAATCCGGATTATCAGGTCCAAAATGTTTCAACATGACGATCGGATCTGTTTTCGAATCATTTTTAATGATGACACCTTTCATCGCAGCCGATTCTGAAACAAAATATTCGTCGTAGGTCAACTGCCCATAACGGATCAGAGCCGGTGTTTCCAAAGTCCAATCATTCAACTTACCGTGCCCCTGCATCATAATTAATCCATAAGCCGCATTATCGGTGATCGTAACAGTTTGACCAGGAAAAACAGTCAATTCTTTTGCACTAAAAGCTGTCGATTTATAGCATATCCATTTCTCACTGTAGCCAGCATGTTCCATTTCAGCTTGAGATTTCACCGGTTTAGGATACATAAATCGGTTCTGCATCATATTGGGATCCACATTCAGATCCCAATCAATAATATCCATTAATGCATTATAATCACCATGTTTATCATCAGGCACTCCCTTCCACAACAATTCTTCTGGAATGATCGCTTCATTGACCAAGGACTGATACATCGCAAAAACATCGGAAGCTTTTTGCGGTTCATAGGTACACATACTACCTGGAGCATGTAATAATCCAGGAGGAACATCCCAGCCTGTTCCCGGTTCTAAACGGTAGGCCTGTGAATAATTCGTTATCTTATTATCCCCTTTACTAAAATTTTCTAAGCATTCTTTGATCTGTGCTTTTGAAGTTCCAGGAGCTATACCCATAAAAGTATAAGGAAAGTCGCCACCATGATTATTCAGCTGTGGAGGAAAATAGTAAGCTTCCGGCTTTCCCGCTTGCTCAATCAAAGCCGCTTTTTCATCATTATGGTGAATATGATGTGGCAATGGTCCCATGTTATCAAAAAATTTGGAATACATTGGCCAGCTTTGATAATCAGACCAGATGCGATTTCCAATCAATCTTTCTTTGAGATGGGAAACGCAATCCGATAACAAAAGTTGTTTAATCTCACCTTCATGTTCATATACCACGAAACTAAGACCTTCAAATTCGCCCGTCAAAGGACCATTTTTCGCAGGAGTAGTAGAAGACAACCACCGCTCATCGATACCACCACGTTCACCACCCAGCACATAATAATCGTCTGGATGAAGTTTTATCCTTCTTCCGGGTACACAAAATGATCTAGGCACCCAGTTTGGCGCCAATCTAAATATCCCTTTACCTTGTTCAAAAGCTTTTTCTATATTTTCCATTCCTTCGTATTTATGTTTATAATCTACATTTTATCCTTAAAAACCTGAATTCCTTCAAGTGTATCTAATATTCCCAAAGAAGTTGATATACTTTTTTTCCTCAGGTTTAAGAAAAATCAGTTCTTTACGTTCACGCATCACCTTTTGCCCCAACGGTGGATTTGTACCGGGCTCTAATCCTGTCACATATTCTCCCGGACCCCAGTGTTGCCAATTGGTCAACCAAGGAAGTTGTTCCTTTTTAAAAGTTAGCGCAACCGCAAAATCCAATTTTTCATTAAATAGACCACAAGAGCTATTTCCGCTCTGATCGCTTTCCGGAGCTATAAATACAGCTTCTTCTCCTGCCCCCCGATGATCTTCACGAGGTTCTTGACAGGTTTTAAAATCAAGACCTGCTTTAAATATTTTATTAGACTCACCAGATTCCCGAGGTTCCCATTTTCCATTCCACATTAATTCAGTACCAGCATCCACAAGAGGCCAACCAAAGTTAAAGTGATAAAGCAGCATATGTGGCACATCCATATTACCAACATTTTGGACCACATCTTCAATATATATTGTAGGATCCCCTAAGTAACATCGAATCGTACGTGTCAACTCAATATAATGTCCAAGAGGATGTCCCTGTAATATCTTTCCAGAGATCGACATTTCAAGATCTCCACTTAACAAATCGGGTTGTTTTATATAAATTATTTCCGCTGGGATATTACTAATTTGATCATGCAACCCTCTACTTCCAAAAGCATCCACTTCAGGACCACCAACATGTGTAAGTCCACAAGTAACCAACAATCCTCCTCCAAAAGTGCTTAACCAATCTGCACCTTTATCTGACAAAGGCTGTGGTCTTGCTACCCCAAGCCTACTAATCCAGCTCAAGTTAAATTGGTTGAAATAAGCATCCGCAATATCCATGGCTCGATCTATAACAACTTTAAAACGCAATCCTGTACCTGTATTTATCCAGGCAATACGGGTACCACGTCCCCGTCCATTATCCAAAACCGAAGTCTCGATACCACCGACCTGTGCCACATGCGACACTTTTTCCAACCAATCTTTCTTTGAAAAATCCACTTTTATTTATTTTTCTTTTTATAAACGTCATTATTCTCATTCCCACCCGACATGAGGTAGGCCATTAAATCACGCAGTTCCTCTGGATTCAAGACATTTAATGTTCCAGGAGGCATAATTGAAACTTCGGAAACTTTGATATCCTGAACATCTTTTTTTGCAATTTCCTTAGTTAACTGCGGTGCATAAGGATTTTGTGAAATAATATAAGTCTTCTCTCCTTCGCCCATCAGTCGTCCCATTTGCTTAGTGCCATCTTTCAGATGAAAAACTTTAGATTCATATTGATCAGATATCACTTTGCTTGGTTCAATCATCGCTTCCAACATATCCTTAGGAGAGAAACGTGTTCCCAGTTGAGTAAGATCAGGTCCAACCGAACCACCCGAACCTTTCATAGTATGGCAAGAAGCACAGCGCAAGGCTACAAAAAGTTCACCCCCTCGTTTGAAATCACGTATCGCAGTATGACCATTAATATATTTGAGAGCTGTATCGATCTTCCAATCTCTTCCGGGACCTTGGCATTCTGAACTTTTCTGCTAGTCTGTTACCCGATTGATTAACCAATGAATCACCAGAAATCTTACTGTAATAGGCCAATTTGTCCTTATTTACATGACTCAATGCAATTTTTCGGGCTTTATCAATAAATCCGATGTAGCTATTGCCTCCTTTGTAACCAAAACCTTTATAGAACCACTTGAAATATTCATCATGCAATTCTGGGGTCCAACCATTATGTGCAGAACTCAACATCGTTGCTAAAAATATCTGCTGCGCAGGAGGAATATTGGCCAACATGTCGGCGATATCCAGACCATACTGTGGATTTCGCAAAATAAGATTGGAAGAACTCATAAAACTGGTATTGGTCGAATCATCCTTTGCTGAGTATAATAGTGGTACAGTCTTAGGTACGACACTCGAATCACCAATAGCTACCAATACTTTTCCCAGTTCACGATTGACAAGGTTTATCTTCGAAGGATATAAACCCGCTAATCGCTCCGAAAGTAGAATACGTTGCGATTCAACAGGTGTCCCCATTCGAGCTATACTGACCTCATAAACACGCAACAGATTTAAAAGCATCTGTTGCGGAAGCTTCCTGATGTCAATAGTTGCCAGCTTATTAAACATGTCTGCTTGTAATGATTTATCTCCATTTCTTGCCAGAGCCAACATCGCTTCGGTAAGACGGAGTACATTTTTTTCCTGAAAAACAAGATGCTTCCATGTATCCACGGGTTGATGCTCCACTGCAATACGTGCAGCATAACGGATAAAACGATCTGGATCACCAAGGTATTTCCACACTTTCTCAGCTGTGCCTGGTGCAGAAGGTTTATGAAATTGTTCAATCTCGCGACGCAAGGCAATCCCCTTAGGAATTTCATTTTTTGTTTTCTTAGCCTCAATATCAGCATGTCCCTTATAATACACGCGATAAAGATCAGACTCCAACTTTCTCCCCCCTGTCAAAAAGTATAAAGCACCATCAGGCCCAATCTCTCCAGATGTCAATGCAAGTGGAGATCCCGATATAAATTCTTCCGCTTTTGCCTCATAAGTCGCTCCTTTTGGTGTTAACTGAACAGAATAGATAATACCAAAACTCCAGTCAAATGCCAGAAGACTATTTCTATACTTATCAGGAAATTTCGCTTTGCTTGCATAGAGTAGATTCGTTGGCGAGCCCTGTCCGATATTCAGCGTACCAGGTAGGTTATCTGGGTAACTGGGATCCCATTTGGCATTACCAGTCCTCCATCCGTACTCAGCACCACTTGTTACATGACAGATCCGTGTTGGACGATACCAAGGCATTCCAAAATCCCATTCCATATCCGAATCGTAGGTGAACATTTCGCCATCATCATTAAAAGTAATATCAAATGGATTTCGATACCCACCACTAATCATCTCCCAGTGTTTACCCTCAGGATCGGTTTTAGCAATCCAGCCACCCGGTTCTTTACGATCGGTGGCATGACCCTGTGGATCTACGATATGAGGTAACAAATTATCGTGATGCCAGTTTGAAGGTAAACGATAGGCATCCATCTTGGGCAAATCAGTATGATTACCCGCAATTAAATATATAGCAGAATCTGGCCCAAGTACAACACTATGCGGCCCATGCTCACCTTCACCATTTAAGGCCAATAATTGTGTTATCTTATCCAATTTATCATCCTGATTTGTATCCTGTAATCGGTACAAGCCACTACCTTTCGAAAACTGCTCATCAGGATTATGGTTTACGACGACATAAAGACTATTGTGCGCCCACAACAAACCTTGAGCAAATCCAATTCCTACTTTCGTTGAACTGGTATCAGCGGGATTATCTAATGGAAAATCCAACTTTTCAATCTTAGGCTTCATCGTAGTATCCGATCCTATCGGTGGCAGTTCGATACGGAACAATGCTCCATACTGATCCGAGGTAATCATCCGCCCTTTATCATCAAAGGTCATCGCAACCCACGATCCCTGTTTATTATCCGACGGACTGTAGATATGATCTACTGCAAAACCCTCAGGTAAAACAATTTTTTTAGTCTTCGGATTCTCATCCTTAGCACCTTCATCTTTAATCTGTTCATGACATGCCCCTGCCAAAGTGAGCAGGAAAATGGCAAACAACACGAGTTGCATGTTATTAATTTTTCTCATTGTTATTCGTTAAGCTGATATATTGTTTGATTTAAATCATGGATTAATATCCCGTGTTTTGCAAATCCCATTGGTTAGCACTTCACGCTGTGGAATAGGAAATAATAACTTAAAGGGTTGCACATTATAGGAAGCCGAACTTAAACGAGAAAGACGTTTTTTCTCTGCCGCTCCGTGAGCATTTAAGACTTCCTCTGCCTTTCCCGTACGCAACAACTGGTACCATCTATGGCTCTCAAAAGCAACTTCAACACGCTGTTCAGTGGCGATAGCATTTCGCAAGCCTTCCTTAGTCAAACCTGATAAAGGTTCCAGTCCTGCCCGCTTACGTACCAAGTTTAAGTTTAGATAAGGATTTCCGACTCCAGACTCATTTTGCGCCTCTGCCAACATCAATAAGACATACCCATATCGGTATACTGGCCAGTTCTCATTGGACCGTCCATCTTCAATATAAGGTGCATGATAAAATTTCTTGATGAAGGGCATTTTTCCACCAAAAGCGATTGCCTCTTGATAGGACGCATTTGAAGGATCATCGAACAAGGCTATTGATTTATCCTTCCGCAAATCCCCCGCTTCATATAAATTATAGATACTTGGTGTCGGGATATTAGATCCACCAAGATTTCCAGAATACCCCACCAGTTTCAATTTTGCGTTTCTTGGGCCGAACATATAAATAAAATTACTGTTCTCACCTTCAACAGATTGGTCATACTGCACTTCAAATACCGACTCCTCATTATTTTTATTATTCGGATTGAAACAGTTCGCATAATCAGGCAATAAAGCATAGCCCAATTGCGTGACTTCCTGAAAAGCAGAAGCAGCTTCAGCAAATTGCTTTCTTGTTAAGTATACCTCACCCAATAGCGTTAAAGCAGCGCCCTTAGTAATACGTCCGGCATTATTCTTATCATAACTATTTGGTAGATTTGCAACTGCATCCTTAGCATGTTGTATAATTACAGCGTACACTTCTTCAACCGGTGCCTTACCCTTGGTAAAAGCATCCGTTGGATTCGCAACTTCCTTCGTATGTAATGGAATTTCTCCAAATAAGCGTACCAAATGAAAGTAGGTGAAAGCCTGTAAAAACTTCACTTCACCTACATAGCGCTTTTTCAAACCTTCGTCGGCAAAATAAACCTGATCGATTCGGCTAAGGATAACATTAGACTCTTGTATAACACTGTATAATGTTGCCCATACAGTATTGATATAATTATTTGAAGAGGTTATCAAAAATTCATCTATCTCTTCCCGTTGTTGCGCCCCTCTATCGGTTTCATCATATTGATAGTTGGTGTTATCGGCAACCATTTCGGTCATTGCCCAAAAATCACTGGTGTACAAACCTTGTAAGCGGCCATAAACCCCGTTCACAGCACGAAGGACTTGTCCTTCATTTTCATAATAATTATCACCGCTGGAAAATGTATATGGTTTAACATCTAATAGGTGATTACATGAGGAGAGGCTAAGTAGTCCCAAACTCAATAAAATATATTTTATGTTCATAACAGTAGACTTAAAAATTGAAATTTAATCCGAGCGTATAGATTCTTGGAACTGGATAAGCAGAGTAGTCAAGTCCTTGCACCAATGGACTAATATCACCTCTATTTATGTTGGTTCCTTCTGGATTACCATCATAACCCGTGATCAAGAAAGGATTTTGAATATTTCCATAGACTCGAATGTCCTTGATAACTCCCTTTATACTTTTAGGAAATGTATAACC
This sequence comes from Sphingobacterium sp. IITKGP-BTPF85, assembly GCF_001006065.1. Classification (NCBI taxonomy): domain Bacteria; kingdom Pseudomonadati; phylum Bacteroidota; class Sphingobacteriia; order Sphingobacteriales; family Sphingobacteriaceae; genus Sphingobacterium; species Sphingobacterium sp. IITKGP-BTPF85. The sequence continues at coordinate 4,574 of NZ_ASZT02000148.1, read as the reverse complement.
GAAATTGATATTACGGATCCATACATAATCCGTTTTCTCTATAAACAAGGAGTGCGTATCGCGATACATAACACGACCCCTGCCTGTACCATTTGTAGTCGGGACTAATCCACTACCGGGATTCGCTTCCGATCTCCAACGATCCGCAATCTCTTTACGCACATTAAAAACTCCATCAATATTATCCGTGTAAAACCGGGTGGCATGCAACATCTCTTGTCCCATTGATCCGACCATCAGCACACGCAGATCGAAATTTTTAAAAGAAAATGTATTGGTCATGCCCCATGTAAAATCCGGATATGGGTTGCCTATGACGTCAAAATCATCATTCGGTGTGATTTCACCATCACCATTAACATCGCGCATCCGCAGATTTCCTGGAATAGCCCCTGGAAATGAAGCATATTTCTCTAAGTCAGCTTGATTTTGATAAATTCCATCAACCACATAGCCGATGATCATACCAACAGGCTGTCCGATTCGGGTAACATTAGTAAAGTTACCTTCCGAACTTGCCCCAGAGAAAATCGGATCAGTGCTTCTTCCTAAAGCAATCACTTTATTCCTATTGAAGGAAATGTTGAAATCGGTATTCCATTTAAAGTTATCATTGGTAATATTGATGGAACTCACGGAAAATTCAAAACCGGTATTTTCAACATCCCCTCGGTTTTCTGTTACAGAAGAAAAACCAGAGGACTGTGGAATCGGTGTATTTAACAATAAGTCTAAGGTATTACGCTTGTAATAGTTTGCTGCAATTGTCAGACGGTTATTTAAAGTCGCAAAATCTAAACCTATATTTAACTCTTTCATCTTTTCCCAACCTAAGAAACTATTACCTAAGCTGTTCATAATACGACCTGGTGCCAAACTACCACCAAAGACATAATTACCCGTTCCAATACTACTTAATGGCGCATAATTAGAAATATTGAAATTACCACTTCTACCGTATGATGCTCTAAGTTTCAATTCATCAACCCAAGTCGCATCTTTTAAGAATTTTTCTTCTGACAGCCGCCAGCCTAGTGCAACAGACGGAAACGACCCCCATCGATTATCTTTACCAAATCTCGAAGAACCATCCGAACGGAAAGATGCGGTCAGGATGTATCTATCTTTAAAAGTGTAATTTACACGGGCCAAGTAAGAGATTAATGCCCAATCTTCAATGCCCGTACCACCTGTGATCCTAGCCGCTGCATTTAAGGTCTGAATATCATCATCCGGGAATTGCGACCCATTGAACCCTGCTGACTTATCTTTTTGGGACTGAATGGAGTAACCCGCCAGCGCACTTATTGCATGACCATTATCCGAACTGTAATCATAGGTTAATGTATTCTCATTTGCCCAATTGATATATTGACCACGTGTATAGTTTCCACTGGGAATCGACGGTCCTGGAGCATTTTGGTTTGCTAGAGTTGAAGGTCGAAAGTATTCACCACTTTCATCCTGATAATCAACGTTAAAAGTTGTCTTAAATTTTAGTTTAGGAAGAATGCTATACTCCGCATAGGCACTCATCAACATTTTCATTTTGCTACTTTTATCAACACGTTCATTCAAGAACATAACTGGATTAGGATTCCCAAAAGTACCCGGTGAAACGATATATGGATTGTAAGTACCATCTGCATTATAAATGGTAGAAACAGGTGTGGAAATTTCGAAAAATTCATCCCTACCCTGCCCACTAACACCTCCTTTGAGATAAGATAATGTAGGTGCAATATTCATCCCCAATTTTAATTTATTAGAGATATTGGCATCTACATTACCCCGGACGGAAAACCTTTCAAAACCAGTGTTTAACATCACCCCCGATTGATTCAGGTAACCTGCCGAAACAAAAGAGCGTATCTGTTCATTTCCACCACTAAAACTCACATTAAAATCAGACATTGGTGCAATTCGGGTAACTGCATCATACCAATCTACACCAGCTCCTAAAGTCTCAGGATTACGATATTCTTCCGGAATATCATTTAATGTAGGTTCTCTACCTTCCTCATATCGGATTTTATCTTCTATAGCCTCTTTACGAAACTGAGCAAATTCCATAGCATTCATCATATTGGGACGACCTTTTTTTGGTACTTCCTGAATACCTGAACTCGCCGCAACATTGATCTTCAATTTTCCAACTGTACCCTTTTTCGTATTGATCAAGATAACACCATTAGAACCTCTCGATCCATAAATTGCTGTTGCAGATGCATCTTTTAATACAGTCATAGATTCGATATCACTGGGGTTTATTGCCGTCAAAGGATTTGAGCGTTCGCTTGAAGAAGACGGAACCGGAAATCCATCAATAACATATAATGGCGATCCTCCTGTTCCGATAGCACCAATTCCACGTATACGAATCCTGGGACCACCTCCTGGTGTTCCATTTGAGGTACTTACCTGAACACCTGAAATTTGGCCAGTTAAGGCTTGATCAGGACTAGCAATAGCTTGCCCCCGAACATTATTCATCGATACCGATGCGATAGATCCAGTAACATCCTTTTTCTGTTGACTACCATATCCCACCACCACAACTTCATCTATATCTTGTGACATACTGATCAGTGTAATGTGCTGCTCACCTGCTTTTGTAATCACAATTTCTTGGCTAGAATAACCTATATTCCGAAAAGACAAACTTTGGCCTTTCTTTAAAGTTATGACATAGCGCCCGTCCTCAGCAGTAGATGTGGCAACATCTGTACCTTTGACCTGTATAGTAACACCCGGGATAGGAAGTCCCTTTGCATCACGTACGATACCGCTAACAGTGATTTGCTCTTGGATATTGCTACGGGTAATTCTAGCTGAATTATTATTAAAAAGCATTCCATGATTTTCCTCCAAATCAAAGACAGGAGCCGAATACCCCACCACTGAAGCTTGAATATGAGATAGTTGAATATAAAATATTCCAGACAATAATAATGATGCTTTCAAAAGACTAGAACGTCCTAGTAGCGGATTTGAAAATTTTTCAGTCTGTGTTCTACATAAATTTTGGACTGTAAAATTCTCAGTTATTTTTTTGTTAAATTGATCATATTGCATAACTTTGCAAGGTTTGATGGTTTTAAGATTAAGAGTTTAGACGCTCTCTATTAATTTAAAATAAGGCCTTAAATGCATACCGATGGTGCTAGAACACTATCGGTTTTTTATTCAAGCTCGTTCTTAGTACGATTCTTCTCCCATACCTAAACCTCCTTTTTTATTAAAGTTTTTCATTCTATATTCTATTAAAGATATTAGGACCCAGGATAAAAGGCACCTATAAGTTGTTTATAATCAAAAGTATAAGGGTTGCTTTTTTTAGCTACCTCAAATATAAAAATCCGATATAGCTTAAGCATCCTGCACTATCCTGACTGACAATAAAAAATTAAAAGCAATTTGTTAAAAAGGGCTAATCAACGAAAGTAGAAGCATGTTTTTATAGAGAATCACCCATTTTCATTTCACAACAGGTAGATTGATGACATACTAAATATGGTTCTTTTAATGTCACAAATAGCCACATAAGATTTCTGTAGGGCTACATTAATCTTTTTGATGGATTCCATATTGTTACTTTAAGCTTATGTGGAGAAAAGATGGATAATCTATCGAATAGTTACTTGAGCAGTCTTTGACCCTTGTGAAGGTGCAACATAGGTAATATCCTCAAAAACCAGGTTTTTAACAAAGGGAACTACTTGCCACTTATCTCCAGCAAGTCTTTCGAAACTATAGAAGCTATCAATAATAAGTTCACTATCTAGAGGATTATCTACTATATATTTCAACATTTTATTCGCGTCATCTAGCTTAAATACATTGGAAGATCCCAATAGTTTTATTTCGCGCGATCTACCATTTGATTCCATACTATTACTTGTTAAAACTTCCTGTTTCAGGGAGTCACCTTTGTTTGCTCCTCCGGGATTTTGACAAGCCATAAATCCAAGGTAACGACATACATCAAATATTGCACGTTAATCACAACAGTCCAGTTTTATTTTTAAAATCAATTTCTTGATATACTAAAAGTATTTAAAATAGTAGACGCTTTGGTATAGTAACTTGTCGAACCACTTGCTGCTATATAACCGGTCCAACACTATCAACTTCTGTGCTTATTTTTGTTACACAAACGTAGGTTCCTCTCTTTAATTTTTAGGTGCAGCAAACGAAGATCAGATGATTACCAAATTATACTTTTTAACATTACTTGTTCAGTGTTTGTTCAGTGCTTACTCAGTGATTACTCAGTGTACACTGTATCAATATTGACTGATTACTGTCTAAAAATTGATTAAAAATTGCTATTAGCTAAAATTTGGTATTAGGATGTTCCCGTTTTAATGTTTATCTTGATTATCTATAAACTAATCAGGTAATTATGGCAATCATCAAAAATGGCGTTAAGGGGACTGTTTCCGGGAAAGCAGGTTCTGTTGTGTTTGTCTTAAAGAAAACAGGAAATTATTTGCGTTCTCTTTGTCGCGTTAAAAAATGAGCACCTACACCTGAGTAACTAATGAGTAGAACACGCTTCAAAATTGTGAGGT